>NZ_CP072842.1:40000-345000 GCF_017948305.1 Faecalibacter bovis | reverse complement strand
AAATTGAAACAATTGTAAAATTGATTCGTTCTAAGGGTGTTGGATTAATATTTGTAACTCAAGTTCCAGGAGACGTTCCGGACGGCGTCTTAAGTCAATTAGGTTTAAAAATCCAACATGCTTTACGAGGTTTTACAGCAAAGGATCGTAAAGAAATTCAGAAAGCAGTAGAAAATTATCCAATAACCACATATTACAAAGCGGATGAAGTTATCACACAATTAGGAATTGGTGAGGCTTTTATCACAGCTTTAGATGAGAAAGGAATTCCAACTCCATTGGCATATACACATATGCGTTCGCCTAATTCTAGAATGGATGTATTAACCCAAGAAGAGATTGATATTATCGTAAAAAATTCTCAACTCGTAAAAAAATACGAACAAACTGTTGATCGACAATCAGCAAATGAAATGTTGAAAAAGCAGTTAGAAGATCAGGCACAAGCTATGCCAACTCAAAAAACATCAAAAACATCTTCATCTACAAAACAAACGACAGCAAAAGATACAGATTGGACTGATAATAAAATGGTTCGAGATGTAAGCCGAACAGCAACACGTAAGTTAATAGATTGGGGTATGAAACTTTTGATGAATGCATTAAAAGGAAAAAAATAATTAAGAAGTGTACGCAATTTTAGATATAGAAGCGACAGGTGGAAAAGTTGGTGAAGAGTCGATTATAGAAATTGCGATTTACAAATTTGATGGTGAAGAAATCATCGACCAATTTATTTCATTAATTAATCCGGAAAGAAGAATAGATCCGTTTGTACAGAAATTAACAAGCATAACGGAAAAAATGGTTAAAACTGCTCCGAAATTTCATGAAGTAGCTAAACGAATTGTAGAAATTACAGACGGCTGTATTTTAGTAGGTCATAATGTAACTTTTGATTATAGAATGTTGAATCAAGAGTTTAATCGTTTAGGCTATCAATACGAAAGAGAGTGGATTGATACTTTTGAATATGCAGAAACGTTAATTCCAGGAATGCCATCCTATTCTTTAGGTAAACTATGCGATTCTTTGGGGATTATAGTGACTGATAGACATAGAGCTTCTGGTGATGCAAGAGCTACAATCTCTTTATTTAAGATGCTTTTAGATAAAGATGATGAGAAAATTATTACTAAAAAGACTGGAATTAAATTCCCTAAAAAAGTAAATAATAAATATGAAAAATTGATTCAGGATTTGCCAAATAAACCTGGATTATTTTATCTATATAATTCGAAAAAGCAGATCATTTATATAGGTAAAAGCATAAATATTGCGCAAGCAGTTAATCATATTTTTACTTCAAAATCCTTGCGTAATAATCGTATTAAACGTTATACTAAGAATATTAAATTTGAATTAACAGGTAGTAATTTATTAGCTTCAATCAAAGAAATTAATGAAATTTTAAAGATAAAACCTTATTTAAATTTTGATATTTCTAATAAGACTTTGTATCAATTTGGAATTTATTACAGAGAAAATAAAAGTACTTTTTCAAGGTTCGAACCAGGAAAGGGTAGAAGAAGTGAACCATTTTTATCTTTTAAAACAAAAGAGGAAGCGGAGCATAACTTAGAAAAGATTCTAAATGATTACAGCATCTGTCAGAAAATAAATAAAGGAATTAAAAATTCTGATTCTTGTTTTGGTTATACTGTTGGAACTTGTGAAGGAGCTTGTGTTGGAGAAGAGAATAAAGTTGACTACAATAAACGTGTGAAGGAAATTGTAGATAAAACAAAATATCCGTCTGATAATTTCCTAATTGTAAGTAAGGGGAGAGAAGGTATTGAAAAGTCTTTTATTTTTATAGAGAACAATGTATTTGTTGGTTATGGTTACTATGAATACCATCATCAAATAAAATCTATTGAACGCATCAAAAAAATAATGACAACTGCGGAAGAACTTCCTGATATTAAGGCAATAATTAGAAATTACCTTTTTAAAGCAAAAGAAAATCAAATTATTATAGTAGAATAAAAAAACGGCTTCATTTGAAGCCTTTTTTTTTATTTTAATGTTTGTAAATCTGTAATATGACCTACTTTCTGAACAATCTTATTGTCTTTATCTAATAAGAAAATAGTTGGAGTAGAGTCTACGTTATATAATTCAGCAATTGGTGAATCCCAACGTAAAAGATCAGTATAATTAAACCATTCTAAGTCTTTAGTTGCTTTCTCAAATTCATTTTGATCAAAATCTAAAGAGATAGCTATAATTTCACCACCTTTCTTCTTAAATTCGGTATAATACTCTTTGATATAAGGCAACTCTTTGTTACAAGCAGGACACCAAGAAGCCCAGAAAACAACTAATTTTTCTGAAGCTTTTATATCATATAAACTTTTCTTTCCTTTAACAGAATTTTCAAATTTAATATCTGGAGCTTTGTCACCAATTTTTAAAGCACTAGATCGATTAACTTTCTTCTTTAAATCATCAGTAACTTTACATGTTAAACTGTTAACCTTTGATTTGTAATTTTTGTAAAAGTTAGGGAAATTAGCTTCAGGTACTAAAGTAAAAATAGTTGATAAAATATTTTGACCTCTTTCAGTTTCAATATTTCCTTTATCTAATAATACTTCTGTAGCCTTTTGTAAATTGTTTTCAGGCGTATCGTTAGGCGATTTTGTAAACTGATAGTTAATGTAAGCAAAAGCTAATTCAGGTAAATAACTTGAGTTTTCTAAGCGATCATCATCTTTTTCAATATGGCTTAAAATTTTATTAGCAGAACTTTCGCTTAAACTAGTTTTTGATTCTTTTACTAAAGCTTCTAATCCCGAAATATAGTTAACCAATGGAGAAGAAATAGATTGATTTTTATTTAAATCATTAATTCTTTTTTCTTCTTTTTCTAATGCTTTATAAAATTCGTCAGATGGGCTATAAATATTTTTAATATGTGGGAAAATACTCGCATTAAGTTCGTTTAAGGGAACTAACTGCTGTAATTTAATATATTCACTTTGTGCTTTACCTTCAGATACTTTTAAGCCAGTTTGGATTTGTTCACCATATACTGTTGTGAATTTGATATTTTCATTATCAGATAAAATTGAAATAGCACCACCAGATGGAGTTTCTAATTTTACAATTCCATTGTATCTCACAGGAACTTTAGTAGTGAAATTACCGTTATTATCAGTTTTAACAGTGTTAATTGTTTTAGGTGATCCATTTTCAAAGATCTTTACCAAAATCGGTTTATTAGCGTAATTTCCAATTTGGCCATTAATGTTGAATTGAGCAAATGTATTCACACCAATAAAAGCCAATGGTAATATAAAGTATTTTTTCATAGTTTAATAAATTAAAAAAACCTCAATCAAATGATTGAGGTTTTAAAAATACTATTATTTTTTTATAATTTGTTTTTCTTTATTATAATATATAATTCCGGCAGCTAAAACACCTGCTGCAAGTAATATACCAGTATAGTCATCTAAAGGCACTTTTTGTGCTCCTGAACCTTCACCTGGAGTTGGTGGAAATGGTCCATCTTGACAATCAGGATCAAAATTTCCACAATCTTGTGCATATATTATAGGACTACTAAAAAACAAAAATGTAGATAGTGTTAATAATTTTAATATAGGTTTCATACGTTAGGATTATTTATTAATTGTTTTTTTAGTTACTACCTTACCATTTTCATAAGTAATAACAACTACATAAATGTTAGGAACATTTGATAAATTTAATTTATGATCAATATTCGTATTAACATTATTTTTAACATTTATAAGTCTACCTGTTACATCAAAAATTTCAACTTTAGCAGTTGTATTATTATCTTCGAATCTAATTAATTGATTCGAGTTATTCTTATAAATATAAGTAGCACTTTTTGATAAATCATTTGTAGATAAAGTTCTTGGAGATTCATTCCAATAGAATTCAAATCTATTATTGATATTATCATCAGCTGTAAAATTAATCTGCGTTAAAGCATCAACTTCTTTTACAGTATTGTTTAATTTATCTAATAAATAATAACGACCTAAATTTAAATTTTGTACTTTATTTAAAATCGAATATTCATATAAATTAACATTTAATTGATATTCACTTCCAATGTTTAAATTTTTAAAACCTAATCTGATTGGTTTACCAATGTAATCTTCAGAATTAAATGAATTTGAAATAGTTTCTGCATCTAAAATAACCTCACCATTTTCAGTTTCTTCATAAAAGAAAATATTATTATCAGCTAATTTCGTTGCAGTTTCATTTCCAGTAGTCATGAAATTTGCGTTTAATAAATAAGCAGCATTACCTTTAATAGAAGAGTTTTCACTTAAATATAATTCTAATTGTGTGAAATCAAAATCAGTTACTAAACCTCTAGCTTTTAAATCTTCATCATTTAATAATGCTTGAACATTATTATTTCTTGAATATGTTCCAGGTACTTCATTTGTAGAAGTTGCTCCAGCATATTCTTTGATAAATGTCTTTTGTTTATCACCTAAAGTTACATCAGCCTTAATAGTTCTCGTACCTCCATTTTCACTTCTGTTAACTGCGTAATAATCTATGAAAAATGTTTCATAAGGTTTAATTAATAAAGCTTCAGCTGATCCAGTCCAAAAATACGTACCTGCAGTATTTGAATTTAAATATGCACTGAATGATGTAGTATTTGTACTTGTACTTGTATTACCATTATTAGAATTCCATGTAATACTAAAGTCATTTGCAAGTTTAAAAATTCTAAAACGAATTAAATTATCATAAACAGCAGTAGGAGTATTAGTAGATACATCTGAAAAATAAATCCATGAATTAGTTCTAGAAATATCACTTAAATCTAAATTAGATGTAAATGGATTAGCCAAGCGATGAATATTTTTACCAAATGAACGGCTGTTATCCATTGAGTTTTGTTGATTACTTAAGTAAGAATCATAAGTTTCTAAATGATTATTAATTCGGTTTTTCCATTGTGAAAAAGTTTCATTCTCATATGCTTGAGAGTTTCCTTTTAATCCAGAATATAATTCAATACTAATATCTTCATTAGATGGTACTCCACTAAATGAAAGTTTTTGAGTTGCAGTTTGAGGTAGATTTGTTTTAATAGTGTTTACTACATTTCTAAAATCTGAACCGCTTCTAGAGTTTAATAAATATCTTTTAATAGGAGAGATTTCAGAGTCTCTTTTAACATTATCATATTCAGTTTCACTATTATCCCATACCATTAATGATTGAGTATAGCGATCAGGACATGCAGAATTTTCAGCACACCAACCACTAAATGTTGGATTAACAATATTATTTGATAAGTTTAAATTTGTTAAAGTTTTATATACATCTTCAGCTTTACCTGTAAATGGTAATGCAATAATATACTCATCAATAGAAGTAACATTAGGTAAACTTCTTTCTAAAGCTACTAAACCTGTTGATGTTTTAGTATCAGCAATTATTAGCTGACCATAACTATTAGGATTAGTCCAAACATTAATAAATTCTTTACCTTTTGTAGTGTTAGATGAATTATTTTTAAAATCACCTTTTACTAAAATATTTCCTTCATTTTTAACAACTTCATTAGAAGCTGGACTTAACGTAACATTTCCACCGTTATAGAACAAAGTGTTAGGCTGAACTTTCACCACAGCATTACTGCCTATATAAGTATCTTGAGCATAAGTAAAAACTGATGCTATTAAAGATAAAGTAAGTAAATTCTTTTTCATAATTAATAATAGTTTAAGAGGTTTTTGCATTCATTTAGGATGTTGCAAATATAGAAAGTTATTTTTAAAATAAACAATTTCAGTTGATTAAACTGAAACTTTTTTTGGAAGTTCATCAATATTATACATCAGATCTGTAAAAAGTTCTTCTGTAACTGATCTTAATCCGCGTGCACCTAGTCCTAATTCATTAGCTTTATCAACAATTTTATCTATTGTTTCTTCTGTAATAATTAGTTCTTTACCGTCTAGCTCAAATAATTTTTGATACTGTTTTAACAAAGCATTTTTAGGCTCAGTTAAAATGGCTTTCATAGCTTCTTTATCTAATGGTTTTAAGAAAGTTATGATTGGTAATCGACCTATTAACTCAGGAATAATTCCAAAGTTTTTTAAATCCATTGAATTTACTTCGTCTAATAAGTTTTCAACTTCTTTTGTGTCTTCATTTTTGAATCCAATCACATGTTTCTTTAAACGATCAGCAATGTGTTTTTCTATCCCAGAAAATGCACCACCAGCTATAAATAAAATATCTTTTGTATTAACTTCAACAAATTTTTGATCTGGATGTTTACGTCCTCCTTTTGGTGGAACATTAACAACTGTACCTTCTAAAATTTTAAGCAATGCTTGCTGAACTCCTTCACCAGAAACATCTCTAGTAATTGATGGATTGTCTGATTTTCGAGCAATTTTATCAACTTCATCGATAAATACAATACCTTTTTCAGCTAACTCTACATTGTAATCAGCAGCTTGTAATAAACGTGTTAAAATACTTTCAACATCTTCACCTACATATCCAGCTTCAGTTAAAACTGTAGCATCAACAATAGCAAAAGGAACATTTAATAATTTAGCAATTGTTTTAGCTAATAATGTTTTTCCACTTCCAGTTTCACCGACAAGAATTACATTAGATTTATCTATTTCAACCTCGTTTTTAGATTTAGCCTCGTTTAAAACTCGTTTGTAATGGTTGTATACAGCTACCGAAAGAATTTTTTTAGCTTGATCTTGACCGATTACATAATCGTCTAAGAATTCTTTTATCTCTTTAGGAGATTTTAAAGCAAGAGGTTGAATTAATTCATTATCTGTGTTAAATTTTTTTTCTTCTATTACAATACCATGAGCTTGTTCAATGCAATTATCACAAATATTACCCTCTACTCCTGAAACTAAAATATTTACATCGTTTCTGTTTTTCCCACAGAACGAACACTTGTTTTCTTCCAATTTTATACTGTTTATAACAATATACAAAGTTACGTAAAAAAATAAAATGTAAGTAATTGATGTGTAAAAATTTGATTATTTATCAATTAATTTATCTACATAGGTAAATAGAAAAAGGCAACTCTATTACAGAGTTGCCTTTTTTAAGTTATTGTGAATTGGAATTATTTTCCTCTAGGTAATAAAACCTCGTCAATCATTCCGTATTCTTTTGCTTCTTGTGAAGTCATCCAGTAATCACGTTCACCATCTTTTTCGATTTGCTCGAAAGTTTGACCTGAATGGTGAGAAAGTATATCATATAATTCTTTCTTTAACTTTAAAATTTCTTTTAAAGTAATTTCCATATCAGTTGCCTGACCTTGAGCTCCACCTAATGGTTGGTGAATCATAACTCTTGAGTGTTTTAATGCAGAACGTTTTCCAGCTGCACCTGCACTTAATAAAACTGCTCCCATAGAAGCGGCCATACCTGTACAAATTGTAGCAACATCTGGTTTAATTAATTGCATTGTATCGTAGATTCCTAAACCTGCGTAAACACCTCCTCCTGGAGAGTTTACATAAATTTGGATATCTTTTGTAGAATCAACACTTTCTAAGAATAATAATTGTGCTTGAATGATATTTGCAATTTGATCATCAATAGCAGTTCCTAAAAAGATAATTCTATCCATCATTAATCTTGAGAAAACATCCATTTGTGCAACGTTTAATTTTCTCTCCTCAACAATGTATGGCGTTGTATTTTGGATGTAGCTTTCCATGTGTAAGCTACTAATTCCTTTATCTAGTAACGCGTATTTTTTAAATTCTTCTCCAGCGTTTTTCATCATTATTAGATTTTAATGAAAGGTAAAGAATTTTTTCAGAATACAATTAAGCTTCTGCTAATTCTTCGTTCTTTTTAGTAATAATTTCAACGAATTCGTCAAATGTTACTTCCTTCTCGTTTAATTTAACATTCTCCTTGAAGATTGCTAACATTTTATCTGTAAACACTTGATAAGATAAACGGTTGTATTCCTCTTGGTTAGACAATGCACCAGCAATAATTTGGTTCATGCTTTCCTCTGGAATAGAAGTTTGCCCGTACATTTTTAACTGCTCTTTAATAGCAACTACAGCAGCTTCTTTAACTTCTTCCGCATTAACTTCTACATTATTAACTTCAGCAATTTTAGCTTCAATTAATTGGTAACGTAAAGATTTCTCCATTTTAGCTAATTCTTCAGCAGCTTGCTCTTCAGAAGTGATTTGCTCGTTAGAGAAAGTTAACCATTTTGTTAAGAATTCTTTTGGTAATTCGAAAGAAGTGTTTTCTAATAATGCAGTAACAACGTCGTTGATAATTTGTTTATCAGCTTCTTTGTTGTACATATTTTCAGACTCTTCTTTGATTTTGTTACGGAAAGCTTCTTCAGAATCAACTGCACCTTCACCGTAAACTTTGTCAAATAACTCTTGGTTTACTTCAGCTTTAGCAACTGTATTAATTTCTTTAATTGTAATAGTTACATTAACACCTTCTTCAGAAACTTCAGTTCCTAAATTTTGTGTAGCTTCTTCTGCAGTATCGTAGATATCTTTAGAATTAACTTCAACTACATCACCAACTTTTTTACCGATGAATGCAGATGCGTCTTTTAAATCTTCGATACGGATAAATGATGCTTTAGCTTCTTCACCGTTTACAGCTTGATCTACTTTTAAGATAGCACCTTCTTCAGCAGCTTCTAAAGATTTTAATGATCCGAAACGTTGAGAGAAGTTATCAACATATTTTTGAACTTCTTCGTCAGCAACAGCTACTTTAAAAGATTCAACTTCGATTTTAGATAAATCAACGTCAAACTCTGGAGCTAAACCAATTTCGAAATCAAAAGTTAATTCTTCAGCATTCCAATCAATCGCATCTTTAATAACTGGGATTGGATTACCTAAGATTGATAATTTTTCTTCGTTGATATATTCAGTAACTGATTTTTGTAATAATTCGTTAACTGTATCAAAAACTACAGCTTCTCCATATTGCTTTTTAACAAAGCTCATAGGAACTTGTCCTTTACGGAACCCTTTGATTGAAGCAGTTTTTCTGTATTGATTTAATACGTTATCTACTTTTTCTTGGTAGTCTGCTTTAGTTAAAGTAATTGAGATTACTGCAGATAAGTTGTCTGTTGTATTTCTAGTAATATTCATCTTCCTAAAATTTGGTTCGCAAATGTACAAATATTATACGAATTGTAAAGTGTTATGATTAAATTCCAACTGATTAATTCAGAATTTTTAACAATACATGGAATTAAGACTTATAATATTGTGATAAGGATTATTCTAAAATAAAAAAGTTCGATAACCGAAGTTATCGAACTAGAAATATTTTAAGGATTTGATTTTAATCCATATCTGCGTAAGATGGATCTAAATTAAAGTCTTCCATAAACTTAGTTGTGTAATTACCAGCGATAAAATCTGGATCATCCATCAATTGTAAGTGGAATGGGATAGTAGTTTTAATACCTTCAATATAGAACTCTCCTAAAGCACGTTTCATTTTCTGAATTGCTTCTTCACGAGTTTGTGCAGTCGTGATTAATTTAGCAATCATAGAATCGTAATGAGGTGGAATTACATATCCTGCATAAACGTGAGTATCTACACGAACACCATTTCCACCAGGAATATTGATTGATGTAATCATACCTGGAGATGGACGGAAATCTGCGTAAGGATCTTCTGCGTTGATACGACACTCGATAGAGTGCATTTGTGGATAGTAATTTTTACCAGAAATAGGTTCTCCAGCAGCTAACATAATTTGTTCACGAACTAAATCGAAACCTGTTACTTGCTCAGTAATTGGGTGTTCTACTTGGATACGAGTATTCATTTCCATAAAGTAAAAATCACCATGTTTGTCAACTAAGAACTCGATTGTACCTACACCTTCATAACCGATATATTCAGCAGCTTTTACAGCAGCAGTACCCATACGCTCGCGTAAGTCGTCAGTCATAATTGGAGAAGGAGTTTCTTCAACTAATTTTTGATTACGACGTTGGATTGAACAATCACGCTCTGATAAGTGACAAGCTTTTCCGAATTTATCTCCAGCAACTTGAATTTCGACATGGCGAGGTTCCTCGATTAATTTTTCCATGTACATACCGTCGTTTCCGAAAGCTGCAGCAGCTTCTTGACGAGCAGATTCCCAAGCGTGCAATAAATCTTCTTCTTTCCAAACAGCACGCATACCTTTACCACCACCACCGGCAGTAGCTTTTAACATTACAGGGAATTTAATTTCCTTTGCAATTTCTAAGGCTTGTTCGTAGCTTTCTAATAAACCTTCTGATCCTGGTACTACAGGAACTCCAGCTTCTTTCATTGTTGCTTTCGCATTTGCTTTATCTCCCATACGGTCGATATGCTCTGGAGAAGCTCCAATGAATTTAATTCCGTGTGATTGACAAATTTTAGAGAATGTTGCGTTTTCTGATAAGAAACCGTATCCTGGGTGAATAGCATCAGCATCTGTAATTTCAGCAGCTGCGATAATATTCGACATTTTTAAGTAAGAATCTTTACTTTGAGCAGGACCAATACATACAGCTTCGTCAGCGAAACGTACATGTAAAGAAGTTTCATCAGCTTTTGAGTAAACAGCAACAGTTTTGATACCCATTTCTTTTGCAGTACGAATTACTCGCATTGCAATTTCTCCTCTATTTGCTATTAATATCTTTTTGAACATAGCTAAATGTTATAGATTAAGATGGGTCAACTAAGAATAATGGTTGATCGTATTCTACTGGCGTAGCATCGTCAACTAAAATTTTAACGATTTTACCAGAAACTTCTGATTCAATTTCGTTAAATAATTTCATAGCTTCTACGATACATAAAACTTTTCCAGGAGCAATTGTATCACCAACACTAATGAATGGATCTTTACCTGGACCTGATGCACGGTAGAATGTTCCAATCATAGGAGATTTTACAGTGATGTAGTTACTGTTTTCTTCAGTAGCAGGGGTAGCAGATTCAGTAGATGCAACAGGTGCTGGAGCTGCAGCTTGTGCAACAGGTGCTTGACCTGGTTGTGGTACGTAGTAAGATTGTGCTACTGGTTGGTTAGAAATTCCATGTAAAGTTTTAATCTTGATTTCGATGTCTTCTTGTTTAATGCTAACTTCAGCAACTTCAGCTTTAGACACAAATCTGATTAAATTTTGAATGTCTTTAATATCCATAATATAATGCGGTTTTTAAATTCGTTTTAACGTTACTTTTAATAAAATTTTAACCAAAGGTATTCAAAAAAAATAAAAAAGCTGCTTCTTTTATTAAGAAACAGCTTGAAAATCTTTCTAAGACTCTATTATTCAGTAACTTCTTGTACTTTTTCTAATACTACTTTTCCTTTGTAGTATAATTTTCCGTCAGACCAGTGTGCTCTGTGGTATAAGTGAGCTTCACCTGTAGTAGAATCGATAGCTAATTGTGGAGCTTCGATTTTGTAGTGTGTTCTACGTTTATCTCTTCTTGTTGACGACTGTCTTCTCTTAGGATGTGCCATATCTAACTACTTTTTTTTTATTTCTTTATATATTATTACTAAAAACCCTACGGTTTTAAATCTTTTAATTTTGCCCAACGTGGGTCGATATCGTCATCATTGTCGTCATCGTCATCGTTGTTATTATCATTATCTTCTAGTTGGCTAATATCGTAAATACTGTACTCATCTAATAAATCAGAGATTTCAGGATCAATATTACCTTCTAAAACATCAGGATGAATTCTTTTAACAGGAAGTGATAACATAATCAACTCGTATAATACTTGTGCTATGTTTAATTCGTATTCATCACGTGGAATAATCCAAATTTCACTGTCAGTGTCATCAAATTCGTCGCCAAATTTAACAATTAATTTGGCTTCATTCGAAATTTTTTGATCAAAATTTTCACCTGTTATATCACATGGTATAGTTATTTTTCCATTTATTTTGAAAAATAGCTCTAACATTGTTGAATTTTTCTCAAAGTCCAAATCAACATTAATATCAGGATTGTCAAAATCTGTCTCAATTTCAAACAAATCAAAGAACGATTGTGATATTTCGTAAGTAAAATCTGTTACCCCAAAAGGTAAACTAGAGAATACTATGGTGTAATTTTTTAGTTTGTCCATACCACGAAAAGGTTTGCAAAGATAATGTATTTTATTTAAAATAAATACCCTTTGACTAGTTATTTTATTTTTTTATTCTTTATTATCTCCTTTTTCTAACTTTAAAGGAATATGTTGAAGAACATTATTAGTTAATTCAGCGTAATCTAAGCGATTTTTATATAACTCTATAGCTAAATAAATTGCTTCTTTAAAAGATTCTTCGTTTGCGATTCCTTTACCTGCTATGTTATAAGCAACACCATGATCTGGAGATGTACGAACATATTTTAAACCAGCTGTATAGTTTACTCCTTCGTCAAACGCAATAGTTTTGAAAGGAATTAAACCTTGATCGTGATACATCGCTAAAACTGCGTCAAATACTTCTAAATTATCTGATGTAAAGAAACTATCTGCAGAATAAGGTCCGTAAACTAGTTTATCTTCGTTTTTGCAACGTTCGATTGCTGGAATTATAATTTCCTGCTCTTCAGAACCTAATAATCCATTATCACCTGCATGAGGATTTAATCCTAATACTGCAATTTTAGGTTTTTGAATCGTATAATCTTCAACTAAACTTTTATGAATTTGTTGAATCTTGTTGTAAACAGATTTTTTATGTATTCCTTGTGCAATCTTAGAAACTGGAACATGTTGAGTAACTAAACCAACTTTAATTTTCTCGGACACCATAAACATAAGTGGATAACCACCCCAAATTTCACCTAAATATTCTGTGTGACCAGGAAATTTAAATTCATCCGATTGGATGTTATCTTTGTTTATTGGTGCAGTTACTAAAACATCAGTAAAACCATCTGTTACAGATTGCGCTGCAGCTTTTAATGATTGAAAAGCATGTTCACCGGCTGCTTTTGTTACTTTACCAAATTGAACTTCGATTGTATCTTTCCAAAGATTAACAACGTTAATTTTTCCATCTACAATTTGACTTGCATCTTGAATACCTTGAAAGTTAATACGATCTAAGTTTAATTTGTCTTTTTGGTGTGATAATAATTTTGTTGAAGCAAAAATTACAGGTGTAAATAATTCCGTAATTTCTTTTTCTTTTAATGTTTTCAAAATTATTTCAATACCAATACCATTGTAATCCCCAATAGATATTGCTACTCGTATTTTTCTATCTTTTTCAGACATAATTTAAAATTAGAATGATTGAGCTGTTGGTTTCTTTTTTCTGAAAAATTGTTTGTAAATAATATCTATTATTAAACCTCCAATCCAAGAAAATAAGAATAATACTGGGCAAATTGCAATTTCGTACCAAGTTGGGTGATAGGGAGTAAAAATTACGTCGCCAAAAGCTACTAATAATAAAATGAATCCGATCAGCATAGAATATGCTTGTTTAGCTCTTTTTACGATTAAAGCTGTTGCGATACCTCCACCTAAAGCAGCGATTCCAGATGATAGCAACATCATCCCAAAGAAATTAACTTCAAATTCTTTTCCTGCTCCTCTAGAGAAGTATTTTATGATGTGTCTCCATTCAGGAAAAACAGCTTCGTCTTCCCAACCTAATTTATAAGCATTTATAGTAATGCCAGCATTAACAATAAGATATACAACGACTAGTCCTAAAACTACACCGATTACATTTCTTAAAACAGTCTTGTCTTTTAACATATTATTTGTTTGGGTTTTCTGTTATGCAATAGCAATGACAGAAATTTCAACATTTACATCGCGTGGTAAACGTGCAACTTCTACACATTCACGAGCTGGATAATTTGTATCTGTAAAATATGAAGAGTACACTTCGTTTACATCATTAAAATCGTTTAAATCTTTTAAGAAAATTGTAGTTTTTACAATTTGATCAACAGATGTTCCTGCAGCTTCTAAGATTGCTTTAACGTTTTTCATTACTTGATGTACCTCGTCTTTGATACCTGTTGTTACTAAACTTCCTGCAACTACATCAAAAGGAATTTGACCTGAAGTGTAAACAAATCCGTTGTATTTTACACCTTGAGAATATGGTCCAATCGCTTGAGGTGCGTTAGAAGTATAAATAATTTCTTTTTTCATAATGTTAATATTTTTTAAAATATAGATCGTGATCTATCGTTATATTTTAAGTCACTCAATATAGATGATTTTATTTGAATCATAAAACCATAATATTTATATCGACCCATAGGAACCCAATTGAACGACATTTTAAAGCTTCGTAAATCTCTTTCAAAGTTAAGATTTAACATCGTAAATTCATTTTCGATGAAATCATAAGTTGTCGTTGCAGAGATGTCCCAATATGGAGTAGGTTTAATAGTTCCGTTTAAATTTACTGTTCCTGTACTTCTTCCAGTTCTATTTGCACCTTTATTATAAGAGTAAGCTAAGTTAGCGCTAACACTCCATGGGATTGCATAATGTGCATAATTTTGGTCGTCGTAATAAAAATTTTCATCTCGAACACTTCCTCGTTTAGAGTAATTTTTTTCGTCGAATTTTTTTCCACCAAATGTAGAATTATCGAAAGTATATCCTGTACCAACTTGGAAATTTGATAAACGCGGTAATTCTAATTCATCAATATATTTTCCAGCATCTTTCCCTGGTTCGAAAGCAATTTTATAAGGGTTTAATTGACCTGAAAATTGTACGTTTACTTTTCTGTCTAAGAAACTTGTATTACCAGACATTGTAATAGGTGCAAGTCTAAAACTTGTTGCTGAGAAATTATAGGCAGTCGAGAAATTTAAAGATTCGAAGATTTTAACTTTCTTCACACCTTTAGGATCTTTCTCGTCTTTTACTTTCATTTCTAAATTATTCAGTAAACTGAAAGTTAAACTATTCGATAACTGAGGAATTGCAACACCGTATAAAGCTTGCTCATACTGATTGTACCAAATTTCTTCCATATTAGCACCTTCGTAAGATTTATAATATCCCCAAGATGGATTTTGGAAATTTGGATTGAAAGAATATCCAACCATAGGGCTTAATACATGGCGAATCCCTTGTATTTTAGCATCTTTGTTTGTGTTTATAAATGTACCATAAATATTTGTTGAAATGTTTGCAGATACATTAAATGTTCGATAAGCATTAAATCCTTTGATAACTTCATCAGAAGTTCTTTGGTTTAATGGATTGAAAGATTTTTGGATTTTACGATCACTCCATACTTCGTTATAAGAAGATGAAAAACTAAAAGGGAAATAATTAAATAAAGTTACACCAGATGTTAAATTCATTCTTTGGTTTGCACCAATACGAGATTGTTCTTCCCACATTGTTTTGGTGAAAATATCTTTATCGTTGGTTCTAATTTCGTTTGCACCTCTTAAAGTATAATCAACACCTAAATTCTGTATTAATCCTTTTTTAGCGCCAGCTTTTGGAGCAAAAGGATAAATACGCGACATATTAACATTTAAACTTGGCGCAGTTAACGTAATATTATTTAGTGGTGATGATTCGTTCGCTGTACTTGAATTCTGATTCATTTGTTGTGAATGATTCATACTTAAAGTTGCAGAGAATGGAGAATCTTTAAATTTCTTATTCAATGTAATAGATGAGTTTATATTATTAGTATAAACTTGATTATTTTGAATAAACTGTGTGTTAATCGAATTTTGATAAAATTTCGAACTAGAGAAATTTACATTAGCATTAAAATTTGTGTACGGATTTGATTTTGGATCTTGTTGATGTCTCCAAGTTACACGAAATAGGTCATTTTTATCAAAAGCATTATTACCAGAAGTTAAACCTTTAATCCCTGTAATTCTTTTTTCAAAACTTGCCGAAAAGCCTCCGTTATATCTATAGTTCTTTTTATAGTTACTGTCAGTTCTTAATCCCCAAGATCCTTTTGTATAAATATCTCCGGTTAATTTGATATCCCAATATTCTCCAATAGGAACATATAATCCAATTCCTTCAACAAAAAATCCTAAATCAGATCTTTCACCAGGTTTAGGCATTAATATCCCTGCAGATCTCTTGCTTCCCAAAGGAATGTACGCAAAAGGAGCTACTAAAGGAGTAGGAATGTCGTAAATAAACATTTGGGTAGGACCTGCAATTAATGTTTTATTTTCGCCATTATTAATAAGTTTTCCAGGCGAAGTGCGAATAAAATAATCTCTGTCTGGCGTTTTACCATCTTTAAAATAACTATCCGTTGTGTATTCAGCTTTATTCAAATACATAATAGAGTCGTTTACACGCTTTACTTTGTCTGCTGTAATAACACCTTCTCCTTCGGTCATACGTACATTATATGCTATACCAACTTTAGTTTTAAAATTGACTTTAAATGCATCTTGTGTAAATTCTTGTTGACCTTGAATAAATTTCGTAGGTTCAATTATCTGACCGATTGAATCTCTTTTTCCTTCGGCATATACATCACCAGTATTCCAATTTAATTCAATATAATCAGCGTATATAGACATATCACCATATGTTACGCGAGCATTGCGTAAAAAATATGATGTACGTTTTTTAAGATCATGTCTTTCGTCTTCAGACTCCCTATCCACGATAAACTCTAATTTTTCTTTCTTTACATTAATTACAGTATCTAATTTTATTGTATCAGTAATTATTTTAGAGTTATCTTTATTTGTATTATTTTCAGTTGTCTGGCCAAAAGTTATAGTACAAACCATAGCCGGACTTAAAAATAATATGGATTTTAATGCGTTTGTAAACAAATTGAAAAACTTATTTTTTATAAATTGCGTCAAAATTAATCAAAAAAACAATCCTACAGTATGAGATTAAAAATGATTAACATACAAAAGTATCTATTTTTTGCTATGATGTTGCTTTTTTCTTCAGTTTCATTTGCACAAAAAAAGACAAATTTTGTTGTTGTGTTAGATGCCGGACACGGTGGAAAGGATGCTGGAGCTAGAGGAGTGGCTGATTTAGAGAAAAATATCGCATTAGATGTTGTTTTAAGATTTGGATCGATGATTGAAAAAAATCATCCAGATGTTAAAGTAGTATATACAAGAAAAACCGATGTTTTCTTAGAATTGTATGAAAGAACTAGAATCTCTAACGATAATAAAGCAAACTTATTTATTTCGGTACACTGTAATGCAGCCAAAAATACTTCTGCTTACGGAACTGAAACTTTCGTGATGGGTTTAAATCGAATGAGCGAAACAGATGAGGTTTCAAGAGCTGAAAACTCTGTTATCTTTTTAGAGAAAGATCAAACGCGATACGAAAAGTTTAACCCAAAAGATCCTGAAGCTGTAATTGCTTTCGAAATTATGAATGCTGCTTACAAAGAGCAATCTATTCGTTTTGCTGATTTAGTCGAAACTAAATTTTCTAAAGAGCAAGGTCGTCACAGTAGAGGTGTAAAACAAGCAAATTTCCACGTTTTAAGAGGAAATGCTTCTCCTTCGGTTTTAGTCGAGTTAGGTTTTATATCTAATCAGGAAGAAGGAACATATTTAGCATCTAACGAAGGTAAACAAGCTTCTTCTGAATCTTTGTATAAAGCTTTTAAAGAATTCAAAAGAGAGTTTGATCGTCGTTCGGGGATTAATGCTGAAGAGGAAAAGCCAAAACCAAAACCAGTAGAAAAACCATTAGAAGGTAAAATTTTAAAAATTAAATTTTTAGAAACAACTTTAAAATATACAGTTACAGCTCCACAATTAAAAGGATTAACTGATGTAGAGATTGTGCAAGATGGTACTAAATATATTTATTATTATGGTAGTACAAATTTACAATCTCGTGCAGATGAATTATTAAATTCTGTAAAAAGAAAAGGATTTAATAGAGCTGAAATTGTAGAGTTTGATTTGAATAAGAAATTAGAAGGTCAAAAAAATTATCGCGTATTATTTATGTCATCTAACAAAAAATATAAAGATCGCGATGATCGATTCAATGGATTGTCTAATGTGTTGAGAGTGAAGAGTGGTGGTGTCTTTAATTATTATTACGGAACAGATAAAACTCTGGATACTGCACAAAAAACATTAGAATCAGTACAGAAAAAAGGATTTAGAAATGCATTCATAGTTACATTCAATGGTGAAGAACCTATGTAATATTGATTAATTCTAGATAAATATTAATTATTTTTGCAGAAACATACATAACGTGAAGATTTCAAAAGAAGCCAAAATAGGTGTCGTAGTATTATTAACATTAATAAGCTTTTTTATCTTATTTAATTTTTTAAAAGGTAAAAATATGTTCACTTCAGGAAGAGTGTTCAAAGTTAAATTTGATAATGTTAGTGGACTAGCACCATCAAAGCCAGTATCGATTAACGGACTTAGAGTTGGTCGTGTAGAAGAAATTAAAATTATTGAAGATAAACAACCAATTCATTTCGAAGTTTTAATTTCAGTTGAAAAAGATGTAGAATTTTCTAAAAATACTGTTGCTGAAATCTACGAACCAGGAATTATGTCTGGACCAGAAGTTCGACTTATTTTAGACTACGGAAAAGATATTGCGGAAAGTGGTGATTATTTACCAGGTCGTGTAGCTGGCGGATTATTAGCTGGTTTCCAAGAACAATTAGGACCGACTCAAACTAAAATTGATTCAGTTTTAATTACTTTAAATAAGACTTTAGCAGGCGTAGATTCTATGTTAGATGAAGAAAATAAACAAAATTTAAAAGTTTTATTAAAAAATTTAAACAACACAGTTTCTTCATTTGATGCAACAGCAAAGTCAATCGAAAAAACATCTAATTCGGCAAACAATTTAATTGCATCTAATGAAAAGACAATTACTAAAACATTAGATAATGCTAATACAACTTTAGCTTCTACAAAAGCAACAATTGAAAAATTCGGTAAAACTGCTGATAAAATCAATTCAATGGAGCTAGAGAAAACAATCAAAAACTTTGAAGATGCTTCTAAAAATCTTACAATTTTATTGGATGATATCAATAAAGGAAAAGGAACTTTAGGAAAATTGGCCAAAGAAGACGATATTGCAAATGAATTACAAGCTACAATCAAAAATATGAACGTGTTAGTAGAGGATTTAAAGAAAAATCCGAGCAGATATGTAAATATTTCTGTTTTTGGCAAAAAACAACCAATTCAAAACTAAAATCAACACCTCAAAACTCACAAAAAAAATAAATTAAATGATGAATTACATTCCAAATGTAATCTTTGCTCTGATAATGATTGGTTCGTTATGGTTCTTTTCACAAAATGTGAAGAAAATCATTCGTAATATCAAGCTTGGAAAAAAGATTGATCGTTTCGATAATCCATCGGAACGTTGGGCTACCATGTCAAAAGTAGCTTTAGGACAAGGAAAAATGACAGTAAGACCAGTTGCAGGATTTTTACATATAATCGTGTACGTTGGTTTTTTACTAATAAATATTGAAGTAATTGAAATTATCATCGACGGATTATTTGGTACACACCGTGTATTAAGTTTCATGGGAGGATTTTACGATGCAATGATTGGATTTTTCGAAATTTTAGCTTTCGGAGTTTTAGTATCATGTATTATTTTCTGGATTCGTCGTAATGTTATTAAAGTACAACGTTTCTGGAAACCAGAAATGAAAGATTTCCCTAAAGAAGATGCGAATTACATCTTATTTATGGAAGTTGCATTTATGTTTGCTTTATTAACAATGAATGGAGCTGACCAAGTCTTACAACAATTAGGAGCTGAACATTATGTGAAAGCAGGTTCATTTCCAATTTCTTCTTGGTTAACTGCACCTATTTTAAGTTCGTTTAATGATATAACTTTCTTAACAATTGTTGAAAGAGGAGCTTGGTGGTTTCACGTAATTGGAATTTTCTTCTTCTTAAACTATTTATATTATTCGAAACATTTACATATCATATTAGCCTTCCCAAATACATGGTTTTCTAAATTAGAGCCTAAAGCAGAGTTCACAAATTTAGAATCCGTTACAAATGAAGTTAAGTTGATGATGGATCCAAATGCAGATCCATTCGCAGCACCTGCAGAACCAGCAGGTGAACCAGAAACTTTTGGTGCTAAAGATATTTTTGATTTAAATCAAGTTCAATTATTAAACGCTTACACTTGTACAGAATGTGGACGTTGTACATCGGAATGTCCAGCGAATTTAACAGGGAAAAAATTATCTCCTCGTAAAATTATGATGGATACGCGTGATCGTATTGAGGAAGTAAGTAAAAACATTGACACAAACGGTAAATTCGTGGACGATGGTAAATCATTAGTTAATGATTACATCACTCCAGAAGAATTATGGGCTTGTACATCTTGTAATGCATGTACACAAGCTTGTCCAGTAAACATTGATCCATTATCAATTATTGTAGATTTAAGACGTTACCTAGTAATGGAACAATCTGCAGCTCCTAATGAGTTAAATATGATGATGACTAATGTTGAAAATAATGGTGCTCCATGGCAGTTTAATAATGCCGATCGTTTAAACTGGGCAGATGAATAAGTCCTGATGAAGTTGTGCTTTTACTCCAAATCTATTAATTAACACAAATAACAAACATACACACACAATGGAAGATTTCTTAAAGGAAAAAATCGAAAACGGAGAAAAAGTAAGCCCAATTTTACCAGAGCACGTAAAAAATTATTTAATTGATATTGATGGGACTATCTGCGATGATATTCCAAATGAAGAACCAGAACGAATGTTAACTGCAGCTCTTTATCCAGATGCTTTAGAAACATTAAACAAATGGTACGACGAAGGTCACATTATTACATTTTTTACGTCAAGAACTGAAGATCACCGAGAGTATACAGAAATTTGGTTAGCAAAACATGGTTTTAAATATCATGGCTTAATAATGGGAAAACCTCGCGGAGGAAATTACCATTGGGTAGATAACCACTTAGTTAGAGCAACTCGTTACAATGGTAAATTTACAGATTTAGTTGAGAAAACTGTTTCCATCGAAGTTTTTGATGATGGAAATCACGATTCTTAATTAAAGATTCAAAAAAAACAAAAAAGACTACAAAAAACTATGTCAAATATAACTGTTAAAACAATGGCTCAATACATGGCCGAAGGTAAACAACCAGAAGTTTTATTCTGGGTAGGTTGTGCCGGAAGTTTTGATGATAGAGCTAAAAAAATTACAAGAGCATTTGTAAAAATATTAAATAATATTGGTGTTGAATTTGCTGTTTTAGGGACTGAAGAGTCTTGTACAGGAGATCCAGCAAAACGTGCAGGAAACGAATTTGTTTTCCAAATGCAAGCAATGATGAACATCGAAGTGTTAAATGCATACGATGTTAAAAAAATCGTTACAACTTGTCCGCACTGTTTTAATACTTTAAAAAATGAATATCCATCATTGGGTGGAAATTACGAAGTATTGCACCATTCACAATATTTACAACAGTTAATAGACGCTGGAAAACTGAAACTTGAAGGTTCAGAAACTTTCAAAGGTAAAAGAATAACTTTCCATGATCCATGTTATTTAGGCCGTGGAAACGACGTTTATGAAGCGCCACGTACTTTAATTGAAAAATTAGATGCTGAGTTAGTAGAAATGAAACGTTGTCGTACACGTGGATTATGTTGCGGTGCTGGAGGTGCACAAATGTTTAAAGAACCTGAAAAAGGGGACAAAGACATTAACATCGAAAGAACAGAGGAAGCTTTAGAAGAAAAACCTCAAATCATTGCAACAGGTTGTCCTTTTTGTAATACAATGATGACGGACGGAGTGAAACACTTCGAGCAAGAATCAAAAGTTATGGTAAAGGATTTAGCCGAATTAATCATGGAAGCTAAAGATTTATAATTAAATCATAGATACAATAAAAAACCATCTCATCAGAGATGGTTTTTTATTTAATTTTGTTAAAGATAATATACAATAATTTCAATTAAATATATTTGCTTATCTTTGCAAAATATTTAAGGCAATTTCGGCTTGAGATTTAGAAGATTTATTCTTCAATACTTTTTTTAATTTATCATTTGACCTAGTCAATTTTCATTAATTTCTGTACTTCTAAAATTTATTTATAAGTTCTTCTTATAGCTTTTATTATTAGAATCTAAATTTCAAATGTCTTGAATATTAATATTCATTAATAATAAAATAGTTATGGCAGAATCTACTTCAAAGAAAGAAAAAGATAAAAAGAAAGTTCTTAAAAGACTTGAAAAATTAAATAAAAGAGAGCAACGTAAAGAAAACAACAATAAAGGAAAATCTTTAGAAGAGATGATTGTTTATGTAGATGTATTAGGAAACTTTACAGATGTTCCACCACATTTACAAGACAAAGAAGCTGATCTTAAAAACAACGAAAGATTAGAAGTTAAAGAAATTTTTATAGAAGGTGTAGTTGACAACTATAACGATGCTAAAGGTTTTGGTTTTATTAAAGTATTAAATACTACAGATAAAATTTTCTTTCACTTTAAAGAATCAAGAGAACAATTAAAAGTTGGAGATAATGTATCTTTCAAAAAAGTTTTAACCGAAAAAGGGTTTAAAGCAACACAAATATCAAAAAGATAAATAATTTAATAAATAAATAACATGCAAGAAGGAACAGTAAAGTTTTTTAACGAAGAAAAAGGATTTGGATTTATTACAAATGCTAACGGTGAAGATGTATTCGTACACGTAACTGGATTAATTGATAGAGTTAGCGAAGGTGACCAAATCGTTTACAAATTAGAAAACGGTAAAAAAGGTTTAATGGCTACTAATGTGAAGTTAAAATAAGAAACCTTCTTATCTTTGTCTTAATATTTAAAAATTTATACGATGAATTTAGCAGACGATTCAAGAATTTGGATTTTTCAAGCCAATCGTAAATTCTCTTCTGAAGAAAAAGATATTATAACAGCAAAGTTAAAAAATTTTATCGCTGATTGGAATGCTCATGGAGCTGCTCTTTTAGCCGATTTTGATTTACCTTACGATCAATTTATTGTTGTTGGTGTTGATGAAAAACAGGCCTCAGCAAGTGGATGTTCTATTGATAAATTAACAAAAATTATTCGTGAATTAGATTCTGAATATAATTTTGAGTTTTTAAACAGAATGTTAATCGCTTTTGAAGAAAATGAAAATATTAAGATTGAAAAATTACCTACTTTTAAATCAAAAGTAAAAGAAGGTCTTTACAATAATATTAAAGTCTTTAATAACGGAATTTCTAATTTAGCTGACTATAAATCAAGTTGGGTTTTACCTATTGAAAAAAGTTGGGCTAATACGTTATTAAGCTAATAATATACAGTTTTTATCGACTGAAGCCGTACTATCTAAGTGCGGCTTTATTTTTGCTATATTATTATTGAAAAAAAATTAAATTTACTGTAACAAATATTTATTTAAAATGAAAAACAAAGGATGTTATAATCCGCGAAACCAAAAATGCATTTTTTTAAAACAAGTTTTCATATAAAATCGCAAAACTTTTCGCAAAATTTAAACCCTGTTTAACTTATGCTTAAACAGGGTTTAAAATATATTATAATTCCTTCAATTTAATTATTAAATCTTCAACACGGTCTCTTAAATATTCTTCAGTGTAAAATGTCTTTAAAATATCAATTAGTTCATATTTGTATTCATCTTTTAAGGTCTCATTTTTATTTTTAAGATCATTCAAGTAATTATCTAATGTAGATAACGCTTTTCCAGCACTTCCAACTTTAGTAGCAACAATATATAAAATTATATTTTGAGGATCTTTTAAAACAGCTGAATCTGGATGATAATCTGTAAGAGATATTTTTAAGTCATCTTTTAATTGGCCAATACTTGATGATATTCTACCATTAAAGCTTTGTAAATTACTATTAGCTAATTCAGTTACCTTCTTTAAAGATTTTGTTTCTAAATCTTTTAATGCCTTACTATTATCTCTATTTGACTTAATAAAATTCACCAAATTAAAACCAAAATACACCGTAAATACTGTTCCAATCGTCCAATAGATAGTATTCAATATTTTATCATTTGCATCATTTAAAGCTTCTAACTTAGCTTCTAGCTTAACGTTTTCTACTTTTAATTGGTTTATTTGTTCCTGATAATCTATTGTTTTAGGATTTGAAAATGCTATTATAGGAATCAATAAAAATAAATACTTCATATCATAAATTTTAACACAATAATACATAAAATATATGCATTTTGAAGTGTAAATATTTTGCAAACTCGCTAATAATCACTATCTTTATATAGTAATTGGGATTTTACATTTCATCAATTAAGGCCTTAAGCCTTTGCTTAATTAGAGGGATGTTTCTTTTCCATTCTACAGTTTCTTGACCTTTTTCATACATTGGATAAGGTTCTTCTTTAAATCTAATCTTTACTTTTTTATCCAATGGATAGATGTATCGGTATGTTTTAACCCTGAATATCTCCCAATCTTGAAGTATAAAGCCAATATTACTTCTTATAAATCTCTTTTTAGATGTACTGTTTGTAAAGTTTTGTTCATGTGATATTTCTCCAGTTTCTTTATGTTTAAGAAACTTAGTATAATGATATCCAAAATACTTAAAATTAGAAGCCTTATAGATGGTTCCACAACCTAAACGCCCATCAGCAAATGATTGTATAGCAACTATGTTTTTATCTAATAGTTTAATCATTTTAATGGAATGTGCAATCAATAAGCTTTCAGCATTCTTTCCTAAGGTATCATCAATCCACATACGATTTAATTCAATCATCCAAGCATTAGGATTTGGATGAGATATAAGTTTTGCTTTAACATTTTTCATGTAACCATATACAGCACATCCTAAGCATTTATCAGGGTTATCATAGCTATAAACCCCAAAATTATACACTCCAAATCCACCATCATTCCACTTGTGAGAATAATGATTTTTAATAATAAGTTCTTTAGCTGTTTGTTTATCAATTTGTTTAATTATTAGTTTACCTAAATTCTTTGTTTCTATGATTTTTTCCATTTTCTTTATTACATTTGTAGCTCTCACGGATTTATTAAATAGCAAAGCCACCATTAAGAAGACATTACTGTCCTCCAACGGTGGCTTTGGTGCTAAATTTAAAATCCGTGAGAAGTTTTTAAATAGTTGAAGGACTTTTATTTACCTCCTTTTAGTTGTTTAATTGCAACATAAATTGCTGTCCCAACAACGAGGACTGATCCTATTACTGCATATATCCAAAAGCTTATATCTGTTTTTTCTTTTTGTGTATCACTTTTGAAGCTATCCAATAACTGCTCGGATCGTTCCGTTTTATTTTGCTGAAGATTAGCTTTTATGATACTATCAAACAATTTAATTGCTTCAGCTTTTGTAAAGGTTTCATCCTTTGAATGCGTTTTATCTAAAGCCATTTGCAAGGCTCCTTGTATATCAACCTGCAACCCTTTATCAGTTTCTTGAATAGAAAACGAGCCTTTATCTTCATTAGATTTACCGTTAAATACTAATCCAAGCTTTGAAAGCAAACTTTCATTGGATGAATAGTTACTTAAAAAGTCATGCGATGAATGCTCTATTTTTATATCTGCAGAAGAATCATTTCGGATTTGATTTTCGGTTTTAATTTCAATCCGTTCCACTTCCTTTGTCTTACGCTTTACTGCACAGGCAAAGAGAAAAAACACTATACTAAGAAAAATACAAAGCTGCCTCATCCTTTCTTCGTTTAGTTAAACCATTCAACACTTTACCGCCTGCCTTATTCCATTTAACAAACTCATTAGCGATTGTTTTATCATTTGGATTAGCATTTACTTTTTTTAGTAATGTAGACTTAGAAAGATTCGTTGCGCCTAAATTGTAGCAAAATGAAACAAGTGCATCAAATTGATTTTGATTAACTGGTTTACGAACTAACAAAGACACCTGTCTTTCATAAACCTTCAACATCTCCACTAATAAGCTTGAAGCTTCTTGTTCTGAGATTGCTTTATCCTTCATTGTTACTTTCTTCTTATTTGGATAATAAGTAGCTCCGTAACCAATTGTTGGAATACCAATTGGATCTAAATAAGGTTTTGATTTAAATCCTTCATATTTTTTGATTAACGCAAGGCCTTTTTTTCCTGTGTTCATACCTTAATTTTTAAAATGAGTTTATCCTGATCGTGTAGTTTTACACAACTTTTAATTGATTTTTAAATACTGTTTAAATGATTTTTAAAACCTACTGAATAGTAAGCTTACCACGCCTATTTGAATGCAAAAACGCAAAATACCAATGCCATTTGCTAGCATATCTTTTTGATCAAATTTTAGATCTTTCTTTTCCTTTTTTAACCCAACTATGAATGAGATAATTATAGCTGGTAAGATTGCCCAAAATTGAATAATAAAAAAGCTTGGGATGAAGATGATCCAACAAATCAAATTACTCAGACTTTCATGAGCAATTTTGTCAATGTTTTTATTGAGCCAATTTAGAAGTATCATATTTTTCAAATAAGCATACCGTTAAGATTCCTATCAATGGAAGCCAGCAACCTCGTGCATATTTATCTCTTGATTTTGCTGGTATAATTACAGCACCTAGCATTGCTCCGAAAATATCAGTGAAAAACCACATAACAACCAAAGATAATAATGGATATCCATCAGAATTCGACAAACCTCCTGTAATAATCAAGAAGAAAATTGCAACTGTAAAACGTCCTGCAAAGTGGGCTAATAAAGATCTACTTAAAGTATCATCAAATTGCTTTCCTTCGTATTTTACTCCTGGCCTTTTCTCAGTAAGATGTGAATGATAGAATACACTTAAAACGTGTTGAAATCGCTTAATAAAATTTTTCATATATAATTTGTTTAAATTTCCCAATTGATAGACTTTAAGCAATGATTTTCATCGATAAAATCAAGAATAGAAACTAAGAGTTTACCTGTCTTCGTTAATTTCCCAAAGTGTTGATTTTTCCCTAATGCTGATGAAACCGTTTCTTTGAAATTTCCAAACTGATAGCCGTCTTGTTGAATAAAAATGTGATTAAACAATGATCTGTATTGATGATTGCCAAAGCGATCTATATCTACAGCCATACTTCTCCAATAATCAAACAAACGTTTCCAATTGAATTTCTTTTTTACGAAATTGACGTAAACAAAGGAGAATGGTTCCAACAACACAAACAGCGTTAAAGCCACTAATACAAGCAATAGATTTTTCATTATAACTTGGTAAAGATTAACGGATCAACAGCTTGTTCATCATCAATATATTGCTGGATAAATGCAGTGAATAATTGTGGTAATGCTTGAACTGAACTTAAAAAAGTTAAGTACTGTACACAATTTACATGTTTTGGTTCTTGCTTAGTTTCCACTAATTCGTCTTCTTCGTTGTAATAGTTGGTTTCATACAACTTGCGAGTTCCATTAGCATCTACCAAGGCTGCGATATCATATTTAAAACGTTCTAAGTTTGGAACTTTAAGATTCAAATCCATTGCAGCTCCAGTTATTTTATGAATCAATATTCGTTTAGGAATTGCTTTAAAATAACCTTCCGAAAGATTGATAATTACATCTTGTACACGAATTACTTGTCGGTAATTAGGATTATCTACCATATCAGGCAATGGTAATTCAACCAACTGTAATTTTGTGTTCTCTATTGCAGCTATCAATTGTTGATCTTCCTGCGGTATAATTTGTTCTCTTCTCATATTTAAAAATTTATTAAGAAATTGCTGTTGCAACTGTAACTGTAAAACCAAGTGATTCCAAATAAGCAACAGCATCATCTGATGCGCTTGTTCTTGTACCTTGTAGTCCAATCGATTTATTACCTATAGCAGTAGTCACTTGACTAGCCATATCATTCAATAATAAATCTATTGATGATGATGTCATTGTTTTTGATAATCGAAAACTATTTAATTCAGGATTCCAAACCTTACCACCGCTATATATTACTGAAGTATTAGTAGCAGTTAATACTGATCTAACAACAAAATTCTTTAACGATGGAGGTAAGTATTTTAAATCTCCATGCATATTTAATGATAGATTTTGAGCAGTGGTAGTACGCGCTTGAAAGTAAAACGATTCTAATTCAGAATTAGTAGGAATATTATTTAAGTTATACACTAACGAACTATGTAAATTTTTAACATCGATATTAGATAAATAAACTCTCTTAATGTATTTCGGTATTAAAGCTAAATCCCCTGCTAAAACAGCTTGTACTGTAGCATCTCCATATACATAACTGTCAAATGAAAAACTATGTAATGCTGGGAACTGTTTTAAAAAATTACCTAAATTTTGAATTTCGAATTTATTATGGTTATAAAAAATACTCGGATTATTCGAAGTATGAATTTTCCTAACAGCTATAGCATACACATCTTTATAACCATATTGAAAAACAAATCTTAAATAACCTGATTGTTCTGTACTATAATTATTTAATGGAATTGATATTGCATTAAGATTATCCCAAGTTGAATAATCTACCATCTTATCAGTAGTTACATCACTTTTAGTTCCATCTAAATTGATAACTTTCATATTCCCACTTCTTGTTGAAAATACAATCCCACTATTAATTGTATTAGTATACTTTAACATTGCCAATTCTGGGGATTTATCAAAAAATAATGCTGGATTATTCATAATTAGAAGTATACAAATTAAACACATTACTATTCCCTACACGAGACAACATGAATCTACTTCCTGATATACCATATACAACATCTGTATAAGTAACTTGGTTAATCACTACTCCTGCACCGCCAATAATTGTTAATCTTCCACTTCCTAATTTAATACCAGACATGATAAAATTTTCTGGTAGAGATGAAGGAACTATTAATGATAAATTAGAAGTTCCATTATCAAATAAGATATTTCTATTTATCATAGAGCTACTTATATTCGTATTAGATGTAATTACTAACATATCTTGTACTGAAGAAAATTCAGTTAACAACTCTTGTGTTACACCAGCATTGTTTGTAAATTTCAATTTATTTCCATCCGTATGTATCGAATTGGGATGCGAGTTACCTGTTATAATATTCAATGAATATCGATTTGCCTTGATGTAACCATTCAAAAACTGAAGTGTAAACCCACCAAGATTCACATTTCTATTTCCAGTTAAAGTTCCATCAGCATTATACAGATTCTCAACCTCGATATCTGTTACACGCAAAGCATTGCGCCAAGCATCAATTTGCTCCTCACTCAATCCTGTAGCATCTTTCAGCGCATAGATGGATAAATCCATCTGTCCACCACCACTAATATTAGCTATTTGCTCATTAACCCACGCCTGTGTCGCTAATCCTGTAATTGCATGCCCAATCTGCCAATCCACTTCTTCAGCCGTGTAATAGCCTGATAAATCAACTGATACATTAGCCAATTGCTGATTAACCCAAGTTTGCGTTGCCATATCAGACAATGCAGTTGTAAATTGAGTTTGAGTAACGTAATTAGTTAAATCCAACGATCCTCCTAATGCATCCCATTCGGCTCCATCCCAAACGTAGTTCATTCCTGTATCAATCACATTGCGAACATCTCCGTTAAGATTACCATCCATTGGTAAATCTGCATAAGTAGCAACTGGAGACATTAATCGATAGATTGAAGTAATTTGATTATCAATCATCGATTGAACTACTTCTGGAGTTGTATATTCAATATGAATGTGACCTAAATTAGACTTCGAATCTAAAATTGTTGTAAGATTCTGTATTGAAGACATAGGAATTAAATCATTCTTATGCCAAAACGAATCTATCCAAGTCCAAAAATGTTCTTGTAATGGTTTTAAACCTCTTTTAAACCATTGTTTTATAGTATTACGATCAGCAAGTCTTTGCTGAGCATTATTATTTACATCTGCCATAATAAATTATCCTGTGTACATGATTTTTGCTAATACGAAATAAGGCGGTCTATTTTCATGCGCTTCTCCAGCACCTGATTCGCCAACTGATACGGTAAACGTGCCACCACCTGCTGAAGATGTTTGTGCAGATTCGTTATTTCCAAAAGGATTATCATCGGCCTGAGTACGATACCCACGAGCCTTAATTGCTTTAAGATACGTGTGTGTATGATCAGGAATTTCTACTGAACCACTATGAGTATGCCTTCCGTTTTGATTAGCTGTTAAAGCAACTTCTTTTAGACCTCCAGTTTTTCCAACAGCATTATAATCAGAAACACGATCATCATAACCTACAATAAATTTTGAACGTAAATCAGGCGTTCCATTCGTACCATCACATAGACTCCAACCTGTAGGAATGTTTGCTATTTCACCGTAATAATCCTGGATAAAACCAATATGATTGCTACGATTATACATTTCTTCATTCGTTACCACACGATGGAAGTCTGCCCATGGATAATTAGAACCGTTTGAAGTTTGACCAAATGTAGCCCATCGTCGGATATACACAATCTTAGTTTCACCACTCTCAAAATTTCGTGGCTCTTCTTCCTGCTGAATAATCACAAACTCCGATGCTTGACCACCACGGAATTCGTACAACTGATTATTAATATTCACATAGCCATTTGACACCTGATTACCATTTATCTGACATCCTGAAATGATTGCCAATGGAGCAATTGTACCTCCAAACACATTGAAGACTTCATACGATTTTTGCATTGCATCCAACGTATTGGTTTCCATCGGAAAACCACCTGCTTGTTGTATATTAATATGATTCATTGCTATAGCCTAATTGATTGATTTAAAAAATTTCGTTGTAATGTCCTTAGATTGATGATATTGAAACGTGTGCCTTCTAACTTGTAAAACTTTACCAATGCCACCACATCATAATGATTAGCCGTTACATTAGCCATATCGACGGTGAAGTCGTAACCAGTATCGGAATAATCATCAGCACGTCTAAGAAACAAAGTCCCTAAATACTTAGGTTTCTGCTCGGCATGGGTGTAGATGTAATTACGCTCGTATCGATCTCCTTCTATAATTCTGATTTTTCGCTCATCCAAATCAAACATATCATTCAATGCAGCTTCCATGTAGCATTTCTGCCAAGTATGGTCTAACTTATAATGATCGTCCAACCGTAGTTGATTAAATTCATCATGAATATGAATTACTGGAGCAATTGCAGATTGCAAAAAAGCAATTATTCTTGGCTTTCGCAAAAACGTCGGCAAAAGCAACTGAACAAGCTTATTGAAATTAAGATTGTAATACTTCATAGCTTATTCCGTTAAAGTTCTCAATCTTGAAGTAGCCACTCTCAGGCACTTTTCTCACATCAATCGAACGCCAATCGCCATATCCTGAAGTAGCAGGATTTACCCAGCATGATTGAACCAAATCAACCGATACCAACTCAACACCTGTAACACTCTCCAGCTTATTAGATAAGTCCTGAATTTGTAACGCACCATCAAAAGGCAATTCCTTCATAAATTCCTTCAGTGCATCTTCTACAGGAAAGTTGGCATTTCGTCTATGCATTCCTTGCTCATCAATCAATAATGGATCTCTGAACACTCGTATTTTTAAGCGTAATAAATCAGGCACATAATTGATAATTCGATACGGTACACCAGTACCTTTAATTTCCGAAGTATAACGATCAATTGTTTCCATGACTTCTTGAGGTAATGGAGACAATTCTCCTTCAACTTCAGTCGCTATCTTAATGATAACTTCTCGCTGTGTATCGGATTCATTAACCGCACAATATTTAATAATCTTCGATTCAGAAATTTGATCATCAGTAGCATTTGAGTTATCAAACTGATCTGTTTCAGGTATCAAATCAAAACCATACTGAAAATTCAAATACATCCCTTGAATCCAAGCTAAACGATGAGTTTTCTGTTTTGCAATTTTATCGTCGATTTCCTTACGATGTTGGGAGAATAATTGCGCTAATTGCTCGATGGCAAATGCCACACAATAAAACATTAAACGCCAAATAGAAGTTTTAGAAGTAGAAGTTAATCCACTTAATGCAGCATTTCTTTCTTTCGCTGCTATCATTGTATTTTGATATTGTTCTACGCTCATATTACCTTACTTCAAAATCGATTTCTATTCCCCAATATTCAATTCCTCCATTGCTATCTACAAATTCCTCTGTAAGTCGAATTTTATCAATTGCAGTTGCTGGATTGATATTTCTATTTTTGAAAAAATCCGCTATTAGCCTTTGCTCAAATTCACCACCTGCAGGAACTTTTAAAACCTTTCCAACCTCCAAATCATCTGTCATTGAAATGTTATTTTCAATAGCCAATGGTAGTACACCAATTGCAGTCCCAAACAACCTAATGGAGATATCTAAAAGGCTTTGATTATGTAGGATTTTTATTGTCATCTTCTAAATTGAATTGTTCATAAAATTTCTTATTAATAATCTTCAATAATACTTCAGCGAACTTGTAACCAAGGCTCTTATAATTTTCTAAAAGCGATACAAATAGTTGCCATATAATAGCAATCACATATACCCAATAAAGCCAAATAAATGGATCTATTTCGTAATTCATTATTACAGGAAAATTAGAGTTCGATGCAAACGTATTCAGGATATATATTGGTGTTAAATAAGTAGCTATTTTTAAAAGCATACGACCAAATTTTCTACTTGAATGTTGCTCTCCACGTTTTAAAGATGCTTTAACTCCAGTGTACCATTCAAAGCCCAATAGAACAACTAAAGCAATTAAAAATAAGTGATTGAAGCCAAAAAGAAAGCTAACTGCAGAAACAAGTGTGCCCAAGACTAAATCTGTTTTTATCACATTTTGAGAGTTTAGGAAACCAAACGTTGAGCTTAAAAAATCATCTAGATTTTTAAAACCAAAACCGTCTAGTATGTAATTGATTGTTTTCATTTAAATTATAATTTTAGTGTTTTGAATTCCTTCAGATGTATCAATAGTAGAATTGATGTAATTATCATATTCCAATTGTATTTTTAAATCTCTCTTAAATTCATCATCTGTAGTTTGTGATTTGATGTAATTGATAGCACCAAAACCCACTAAAGGAAATTCTTTAAATTCACCTTTTTGAGCAATGAAAATATCTTCGATATGTTGTTGATCACTTTCATCAATAACAAAGTCTCCACGCTCTATTTTTACATCTTGTTCCTGGTCTCTTATGATATCCTTCATTACTCGATATTTCCTGTTCCTGTAAATGCTCCTTGGTTAGATGTTCCTGTAATAATTACAGTTCCTGACATCAAATAATTTTTGATAATAGCTAGTAATTTTTGAGCATAAATCAATTTACTTGCTTCATAATTTTCAGACTCAATCATCTCATCTTGTAGATCAATAACAGCCTGTATAAATTCTGCATCATTTAAAGCCATTAGAAAAGTAATTTGTTAATATCTTGGTTAAGTTGGTTAAACTTTTGCTTATTCAATTCAATGAATTTTCCAGCACCTGAAGGTGTTTTAATTATTGAATTTTCTAAGGTTGTAAATAGGTCGTTTAAAACCGTTTTAAGGTTTGCTTCTTTATTTAAGATTCTGAATTTTCCATCTTTCATTTCAAAGATTTGAGATTCTATTTTTATCAAGATTCTATCAATTTCTGAATATTGAATAATGGTTAATTCGTCCTGGTTATCTAAGCGAGCAACTACGACTTTTGAGCCTACTTTTGGATAGATTGTCATGTTACTTTCTAACTCATCTATAATTGAATTAAGACGTACTTCAGTATCATTATCCACGATGCAAAAATTATCTTCAACACGCTCTACAGATACCACCGCAATAGAAGCAATTCCTTTCTTTTTTGATTGAAGCTTTATAGCTTGAGAAAATATTTCTTCTACATTCATTTTAAATCAATTTATGACTAAGCTCATTCGCTCTTTTAATACCTACATCCTTATTAATATCAATGGTAACAGCTTTTATAAAATATGTTCCATCTTGATGCTTATCATTGTAAATAGGTCGTGTAATTTGTGCTGAATCTCCAGGATTAGTTCTTGGTAAACACCAACTATCCAAAGTGCCTTTTAAACCTCCTATTTTTTCCTGCTTCAGAAAAGCGTCTCCCCATTTTTTTAAATCAGCTTGAGTTAAGTTTGGAAAAACCACCTTTGTTTTTGATTCACCATTTGGATCTCCAGTTGTGTAGGTTAGTTTTTGACCATTCTTTTGCATCGATTCAACAATGATTTGTTTTGGCGTTTCATCGTTAATCACAAATTTTAAATCAGAACCTCGACGAACATTTTTAGAAAAATTAAACTCATGTACAGCATCAGGTTTAAAGTCTGTCATCATTCCTACATAAAGCGTTTTAGCATCCATAAAATAGAATCGTAAACCGACTTTTTCCTGTAATTCAGCAAGTACCTCATAAGGTGTTGCTTTCTGAATAATCCATTTACCGATATGATAAGATTCGTTACAAATAATCTCATATTGTTCAGGAATTACTGCCTTTAAAATATCTTCTAACTTTCCTGAAGAAATAGTTTTGGTTACTTTATCTGCTTTCTTTAGCTTGTACATTTCATCCTCGCATTCAATCTGCAATGGTGCTTCAGCTCCGATATTGGTTACATAACCAATGAACTCAACTTCTAAATCCTGATCATAACCAAATGCAATCTTTATAGGATCTCCCTTTGTGATAAAGTCAAGAATACTTTTTCCTGCTAATTCGATATTTTTACCTGAAGGACTAACTGCGTTTCTAAATTCTCTTGGCAATACTATAGTTGCTGTATTTGTTAGCGTTTCAACACTCTTTTTGATTTGTATTGATTCGCATACATTAAAGCGAACTTGTTTACCAATACTGATTTTTAAATCAATGTTATGATACAGGTAATTCATCTTCTAATTCTAAGTTTCCAGTTGTTATCGTACCACTATTAGGCTTAAGAAGCGTAAAGTTTACTGACTTAATAGAAAAAGCTGAAATTGTAAATTGGATAGTATCTTGAAAGCCCTCAATAGGTGTAAAATCAATACTTTCAAAAACAATTGCATCAATATCCTTTTCTTCAAATTGCCTACCTACAACCTCAACAACTCCTTTATGTTTCCATACTTGATTAAGTTTTCTAATTTCATCTGATGGATAAATACGATTGTCTAAATCGATTAAAATTCCGTTTATCTTAATTTCCCAAGGTTGCATTCCCCAACGTTCAATTACGATTGGATCATCATCGTTTACTTCTGTTTTGATTAAGGATTTTGCTTGCGAAAATGAGATTAAAAGCGGTGGAGCAAAGACATTTGAATTTTCTAGGTTCATTACTTCAGAAAACTCCAAAGGTTCTTGATCAGGAATACTAAACTTTACATACTCAATATTAGCAGCTTGTTGTGGATATAATTCTAAATTATAATCCTTATCGTTTATTTTCTCGACAAATAATTGCTGGGCTACTTTGCCTACAGCTAACATTCCAAATGCAGCTGCATATCTTTCTGCTAGGTTTATTACATTCATTATTCAATTTTTTTAGGAGCCAATATTCCTTGTTCAATTAACCATTCAACTTGAGCTAATTTCATAGCCCATGTTTCATCGTCTAATTCTTCAGGAAATGGAATATGTAATGCATAACTTATTAAAGCGTCGTATTTAAAAATTTTGTCTTTGTCGTTTCCTTCAATCAATCCAGGACAATCGTCTAGAACTTTTTTAAGCGTCCTTCTCTAATCGGAATTAATTCAGCTAAAGAACTTACAGTTGTAAAGAATAATGCATCATCAGCTAATACAGTATCTTTATTTGTCAATACACACCCTTTAACTAAGATTTCTTGAGCTTTAAGAGGATTCACATTTTGGAATTTCATGTATTGACCGATAACTTGTCTTGAAGGAATTTTTACTGTTACTTCTAAAAATTCAGTATTGTTATCATCTTTAGGTAATTCAATTACTCTAAGATTGGTTTCTCCACCGTGTTTTTCGATTTCTTCAGCAGATAATTTGAATTTATTTTCGTTCATTTTAAAATGAAATTAGATATGTTTTAAACTTGTTTTAAAAAAAGTCCTTCCTTGAAAGGACTTTTAGATAATGTATTAATTAAGAGGATTTTTATACGACGTTAAAATCTACTTTTAAAGCAAATAGCTCATAGGACATTTGTAATCCCATTTCACCTGTAACATCTCGACCTTGAGATTTGAATTTTGCATAAATAGAATCGACTACAATTTCGTTGTCTTCATTTACAAATTCTACTGTTACATTAAAAGGTTTAACTTTTAGTAAATCTCCTCCAGCTGCTTTTTCTAATGGTACGACATCAGCCATCATTAGATCTATTGTACATGAAGGCGTCTTTTTACCCTTAGACCAAGATGTTGGATTTTCTCCAAGTGTATAATTCAATTGATGTTCTTGCTCATTTCCATAAGTCACTTTAACTACAGGAATGTTAATTCCATTGATGTAAACTTTTACATCTGCAGAATCATACGCTTTTCCATTTCTTACGATATCAGCCATTATACTTGAGTTTTAAGATTAATAGTTCCTGTAATTTCTGAAACTGTACCAAGCGGTTGAACAACGTAATAAATAACTAACTCCTTTTTTACAAGTAAATCACTATCAGGATCAATCGTTACTTTACCTGCAGATATTTCGCTATTCTTAGCCATGTCTAAAAAGACATTATTACCAATTTCTTCTAAAGAAACACGAACAGCTGGAGATAATTTTCCATTTTCATCCACTGGATATGTTTTCTTAATTTTTGGCAAATAAACCGTTCTCAACTGTCTTACAGCGTCATCCATTACACGGCTATAGGCAATTGTATGCTCGTTCATATTTCCTTCCTGATCTACGATAACAGGCGCACAAACATGATCGTTGTTAATTCTGATACCTGCTAGTCCTGGATAACTTAAACCGAAAATGTAACCTTTATCCTCAAATGTTTGCAATTGAGAATAAACCTCCATTGTCTTTTTATGGTTAGATAAACCAGGAATCATCCAAGCGTCAAGACCCGCATTTAATAAGTCGAACGACTCATTATCTCCTATGTTTTGAGAAATTGAAGCAGCTGAACAAACACCTAAGACAGTACCTACATCAGCAAATTTTTGTGCTAAATCTGTTTTTGTTTCTGCATATTTCCAATCTTGACCGATGAAAACTGAAACTTTTGTAGCTTCTACATTTTCAATATCTCTTAGATCCTCAACGATATTAGAAGCTCCAGCCAAACCGTAACCTTCTAAGAAAATATGACATGGCATATTTTGCTCATAAGCCCAATCTGCTAAACCTTGAGCCAAAGGAATTGCTGTATTTAAGTCTGTAGGCAAACCATCAACAACGGTTGGCGCTTCAGATGGATTAACTGCAAATGCAATTTGTCGAACTTCATAATCAGCCGTTGCAAGTAAAGTCTTCACGTGCTCACTCTGCACTAACGTTGTAAGTGTTGAAGCTTGTGGAGCTAACATTAAATGTAATTCAGTTCCTTGACCAGCTAATCTGTAGAATTCAGAAATATGTCGATATACATTTACATTGTTTGTTGCATCAAATGCAGCATCTAAACCGTATTGTTCAAGATCATCCGTATTATAAATAGTTACAGGCGTATTAAATGCCAATCCTGCTAATACTGCAGAACCAATAACTAAAGCTGAAACCGCTCGTTTGTTATTGGAACGATTTGCTCCAATCTTGCCTTTTCTCGTTGTAACACCATTAAGATTGCTCATCTAATTCAGGATTGTATTGATTTTCTGTTTTTTCTTCATCAGGATTTATATCCGTTTGAATTCCTTCAAATGAACTATCATCCTTTTGAACTGGATTAATTTTCGGAGCATTTAACTCAGAAATACGTTTTTCTAAAGCCTCAATAACAGTTTTTCGCTTTTTCCCTTCTTTCTCTTGTTCTAATAAAGAATTTAATTCTAAAGCATCTGAGATTAGATCAATGCCAGCAATTGCAATAGAAGCATTATAATTCAAAATTGATTCTTCAGCTATTTCATCTCTTTTGAAATGCACTAATTTCTCATCAGCCTTTAAACTCAATTTTGCTAAGTTCTCAGAACTAAAGAATTCTCCTGAAGGATTAGCCCATAGCTCTTTATAAGAGCTATGACTAAATATTTTTTGTGCTTGATCTTTCATATTATCCACTTACTTTAGAAGTAACTAATGCAGCCATAGCACGTGCTTTTTTAGGAGCAATTAAATAGTAGTGTCTAAAATTAACTGCTGAAGACTGAGTTTGCGTATCAGGTTCATCATAGTACATTTTAGTTTTACCTTCAGCTCTGAACATATCTGGAGCATAAAATGCTACAGAAGCTTTACTGTGAGTTGATGGATTAAACACTGCACCATAACTTGCTTTAGTTGTTCCTGCATAGAATGGATTATTACCATAAGTATAAACTTTGAATCCATATAATAGTGGCAACAATTGACCTGTAGATACATTTACATAGTTCTTGTAAAGATTTGTATCTTCTTTAAGTAAATCGAATAAATGAGTATCATCTAATACTAATACACGATTACCATCATTTGGCACACCAGCATCAGTCATTGCTTTTGCTAAAGAAATTAAATCCTTTAAAGTCGCAACTTTTTGACCTGATTCTGTTGCTCCTGTAGTACCGATTACAGGTGTATCAGTAGTATTAGACGCTGGAGCTAATGCATGAATAGCTTTTCCAAACTTTTTAGTTAAGATAGCTTTACGATGTTTATCGTTTACTTTAGCAATCTTATCATAAGTAATTGCGTATAACTCGTCATCAGTTACTTTAGTTGCTTTTGTTTGGTATTTATCCAAGTTAAACGCTAGATCACCATCTACTTGTTCTGAGTACCCAATTGGATAAGAAGTATTATTAATAAGAACTTCAGGATCAGCTCCAATATCTACTAAGTGAATTACTTGATTTTCTCCATTTCTTGAAGATGATACATATTCAGAATAATCTTGAATTGTATTTAAAAACGATGCTTCGATGAAAGGTCTAAAACCTTCTACTAATTCGCCCGTCCATATTTCTCTATAAACTCCAGCCATTATTTATTGTATTTAGCGTTGAATAATTGTTTGAATTGTTCAGGATTAGATGTTGATAATGCTTCTAGTCCACGTGGATCTTCTTTTTGCCATTTATCAAAATCCCAATTTGCACGATCTACGCTTGCATCAGGTGCTTGATTTATCGTTCCAGCAATAGTTTTACGAACATTCATATTTGCAAATACAGTTTGTAAAGCTTCAATTCCTGATGTTTTACCAATTGCTTCATAAGTAGCTTCATCCTCTTTTTTGATTTTACCAGCCTTTACAGCTTCAGCAATCAAAGAAGTAACCGCTCCATTAGATTGTTCTTCTAATTTGGCTTGTAAATCAGCTACCTTTTGCTTTTCAGCATCTAATTGAGCTTTAATCTGTGCTTTTTCATCATCATGTTTTTGTTGTACTGCTTGAATTACGGCAGTATCTGAACTTTGCTCGTTCACGCCTTGTAAACCCAAGGCTTCAATAATTGGTTTTTTCATTTCTATTTCAGAATTATTGTTTACATTATTAGGGATGTACAAGGCTGCAAATTTTGCAAAGACCTCGCTTTGTGATTCCATTTGTGTAGGATCAAATCGTTCAACTTCAGTTTCAGGTTCGATAATACCTGCAATAAGTTTCTCTTTTAGAGCTTGTTCAGCTGAAAACCAATTGTCCCCAACTAGCCATTTATCTACATATTGCTTAGATTTCCCTGTAATCTTTTGAAGTTTGTTACTAAAATTTGTTTCGATTTGACGTAATAGGCTTGCGTATTTTTCAAATACTGAAGCAGTACCATAAGTATAGCCCGATGGTGCATGAATCATCATGAACCCATTTTCTACCATATAAACTTTACTTGTCGATTGACTAATGACTGCACCCATCGAGGCAGCTATACCAATGATATGTATTTCAACGTCCTTTTTAGAACTGTTAATTGCATTAAAAATCAAATTACCATCAAATACAGATCCTCCATCTGTATGAAGCTTGATGATGATATTTTCATACATCATTTCCAATCGCTGGAATTCTTGAATAAAGCGTACACCATCTCCATCCCAAATAACCCCAATGCATTTAATTGTATTTTCTTCTACTGTAAAAATCACGTGTAAATAATTTGATGTAGCAAATATTTAATTCTTTTTAAGTGTTTCAAAAACAATTAGTAAGGGTTGCAACTCTTTGATTTTCTTTATTGTTATTAATGGATTTTTGCTATAAAAACTAAAATGTTACAGGCAACTAAAGGAGGTGGAGGAAATAATAAAGCAAAGAAGGAATTAGCTGAGAAGATGTTTGTTGAAGATGGACTAAATGCAAAAGAAATTGCCAGTTTAGTTGGAATCTCTGAACAAACTCTTTCTAAATGGCGTAAAGGAGATGGTACAGGTAAAACCTGGGATGATAAAAGAAATGAATATTTAGCAGCACCTCATAAGATTAAAGAAGTCTTAATGAAAGAGCTGAATAACATTGCAAGTGGATCAGGTGCAACTATTGATGCTGATGCTTTAGCAAAAGTTAGTAAGGTAATTGAAACCTTATCCAATAGAACTTCAGTACAAGTCATCTTTTCGGTATTCAAGGAATTTGATAACTGGATGGCAGATCAGGAACCACAAATGGCAATTGCATTTTTAGAATGGCATAAGCGATTTATCCAATACAGAATTAATCAGGAAGACTAATGACTAAGAGTTTTGAAAAGCTAATAAAGCAATACGAGGAGCATTGTCGTAAGATTGAGCAATCTGCTACTATCAATATCAATGAAACGCCAAAGGAGAAAATTAAGCGAATGCGTGGGCTTGAAAGAGACTATGTCGATTGGTTCGAATACTACTTTCAAATGTATGCCAAATCTAAATGCGCTTGGTTCCATAAGCGAATGGCTAATAAAATTATTGAGAATCCTGAATGTAATTTATTAGGAGAAATCTATCGTTCAGGTGCTAAATCTGTGCATTTAGATATGGGTATTCCATTGTATTTATATCTCGTAAAAAAGGATCTATTCTTTTTGTTATTGATTGGTGAAACGGTAGATAAAGCTAAAAAACTGATTTCTGATATACAGGCACAATTACAACATAATTCAAGATTAATCAATGATTATGGCAAACGATTTAAATACGGAGATTGGGCTGAAGGAGATTTTAGTACAGTAGATGGTGTTCGATTTGTTTCACGTGGTTTTAGACAGTCAGTGCGTGGTTTACGTGAAGGTGCTCAACGTCCTGATTATATTGTGGTGGATGATGTTGATACAAAAAAGCTTTGTAATAACGAAAAACTTTCAAGGCGTGCCTATGAATGGGTTTGGGAGGATTTACGTGGAACATTTGATGAAGGTGCTAAACGTAAGCGTTTCGTTGTAGCTAATAACAACTTCCACAAAAACACCATCATTAATCAACTTAAAGGAGAGTTTAACCGAATCAATGAAAGAGCTAAAGAAACAGGCCGTAAAATTAAACATTTTGTCATTTCAGTAGCTGCAGTAAAATCATTGGTAACTTTTGAACCCAATTGGCCTGAAAAAACATCAGCTGAATATTGGAAGGAAAAGTATGATTCAACACCGTATCGTTCCTTTATGCGAGAGTATATGCATAAACATATACAAGATGGTACAATCTTTAAGCCTGAACATATCCAATACAAGAAAAGGCTTCGATTTGATCAATATGATGCACTTTGTTTCTATGGAGATTTATCTTACAAAGATGCTGGAGATTACAAAGGGATGGGATTAGTTGGTCGTATTGGAAAGGAATATCATTTAATATTCTGTTTTCTTAGACAATCAACACGTAAAGCAGTTGCTGAATGGGTGTATGATTTATACGAAAAACATAATCTAGGCAAATACAATATCAAATATTTGATTGAAGGTTTGTTTGCGATGGATGAATTTGTGAATGATTTTGACCTAGTTGGAGAAGAACGTGGATTCTATATTCCTGTAGTAGCTGATAAGAAATCTAAGATCAACAAATATGATCGTATTGAGTCAATGGCTGGATTCTTCGAACGTCTAAATGTCTATTTCAATGAAGAATTTAAAGGTAATAATGATTTTGCTACCATGGAGGATCAATTGTATGCCTTTGAAAAAGGAAGTACTGCAAATGATGATGGTCCCGATTTTTTACAATCAGGTATGGCAGAAGTAAACAAGGCTTCTTTTGTAGCAAAGTTTAAACCACGTACAAAGTCAAGAAAAGAAATACAAGCAAACAAGAAAAACAGATTTTAATATGGGATTTATTACTGAAGATGATTACAACGTTCTGATACGAACTGAAATCAAAAGTATTTTATTAGAAAATTACACAGAGCAAAAATTATTAAGTGCTGAAGAAATGGCAATTTCTCAGATTAAAAATTATTTGAGAGGTTATTATGATGTAAATCAAATATTCTCTGCAGAAGGTAATAATAGAAGTGCTTATATGGTAATGATTACGATTGATTGTGCCTTATACCATTTATACACCAGTTTAGCACCAAATAAAATTCCTCAACACCGTACCGAACGCTATGCAGATGCTTTGGATTGGTTAAAAAGTATTTCTAAAGGAGAAACTAAAGCAGATTTACCTGAAATAATTGATGAGGATGGAAAAGTCAAAACCTCAATTAGACTAACGAGCAGATACAAACGACAAAACTATAAGTACTAAACTTTGTTTAAACCTTGTTTAAAATCGTTTTTCAGCCATTTTATAAAATTTAACAATGAAATTATTTAATAATATATTTGGAGCGTTTAAAACGCCTAAAAACGTATCAACTACAAAACCACAGAAAAGAGGTGGAAAAAGTAAAAATCTTGATAAAATAATTGACCAAATTTCAAAGTCATTTAAAGACATTTCAAGAAAAGATATCGATAAGTGGAGACAGGCAATTATTATTAGCCATAACCATGATAATCCAAGATTCAATACTTATGCTGATTTAGTAGAAGATTTACGTATAGATGGAACATTTAAAGCTCATGAACAATTAAGAGTTTCTGCCACTTTAAGTACAGGTTTCCAAATTCGTAATAAAGCTAGCGGTGAAATCAATGAAGAAGCAACTGAATTATTCAATCAAAAATGGTTTTTTGATTACCTTCAGTTGTATTTACATTCAATCATTTATGGAGCAAAAGTTATTGAGTTTATCAATTTCGATGGGCATAAAATTGAATTTGTAGAAATTCCTAAACGAAATACAGCAACAAATTACAAGCGAATTTATCCTGATTTAACTTCTCAAACTTTTATTAATTATGATGATCCAATTCATAAAAATTGGGTGCTTCAACTTGGAGAAGACGATTTAGGTTTAATTAATAATATTATTCCTAACCTTATTTGGAAACGAAATGTCGTGCAGTCTTGGGCAGAGTTTTGCGAAAAATTCGGAATGCCATTAGTTTCTGCAACAACTAATCGTTCAGATGAAGATCATTTGGATGCTGTAGAACAACAATTACTTTCATTAGCTGAAGCTTCGGTTGGGGTTTTTCCTGAAGGAACATCTATCAAATTTGATGAAGCAAATCGTACGGATGCTTACAATGTTTACTCAAAATTTATTGAGCAACATACAAATGAGATTTCATCTGTAATGGTTGGTTCTAATACGCTAACAGAAAATGCAGCCAATCGATCACAAACAGAAGTACATGAACGAAGCTTAGATTTTAAAATCTCGCAAGCTGATCGTCGAGATATCGCATTTAATGTAAATGATGAATTAATCCCTTTATTAATGGCTCATGGCTATTCTCAATTATCCAATGATGATGTTTTAGAATGGGTGGAATCAAAAGAAGAAATTGACCTAAACCAATATTGGACAATTGTACAAGGAATTATGCAAGACCACGAAGTAGAAACGGAATGGTTATCTCAAACTTTCAATGTGCCAATTGTAGGTAAAAAACAAAAACAATTTAATCCTTTCCTAAATTCTGAAGAAGATGAAAACAATGATCCCAACCAAAAAAATAAAAATACAGGCGTACAAGCTAAATGGAGAAAACCAGATTACACCTAAATGTTGTAGTCATTTACCAATGGCTTCTGCAGATAATGACAACCTAAAGGATTTGGTAGAAGATTGGATGAAGATTCTTTATAATGAGGATAAGGATTTAGGAGCTCAAGCTAAAGTAATTGCTGAAGAACTTAATATCTTAACTGATGGATTAAAAAAAGGATTCGGTGTGCTTAAAGGATATAATACGCCTGATACTTTAGCCTATCAATTAATGGAGTATAATCTTTTTGAGTTTTGTGAATATAAAACAGAAGCACGTTTAGCTGCAATGACTGATTTACTCATTGATAAAAAGAAACAAGAAATTAGATCCTTTACAGATTTTAAAAATCGTGCTTCTAAAATCAATAAAGATTTTAATGAAGATTGGCTCTTAACAGAATATAATCTTTCTATTGCTGTAGGTCAAAATGCAGCTGCTTATCATCGCTTTTTTAACGAACAAGATTTAACCAGGTATGTAAAGTATCATACAATTGGAGATAATAAAGTAAGGGAGCAACATCGCATTTTAGACGGTAAAATTTTCGATTTAAATGATAAGGAAGCAATGCGCTTTTTTCCTCCTAATGGTTACGGTTGCCGTTGTGAAATGCTTCAGTATATAGATCCAATTCAAGCTGAAGATATAACTACAGGGCATGAAATGTGGGAGCTAATGAATCGAACGCAATCTGATTTTAAAAATTCTCAATTTTCCATTAATCGAGGAGATCTAAAAGAAGTGTTTACAAAAGCTCAATTTTACGCTGATGGTAAAGTAACCAATGATATTAATAAACTAACCTATAAGGATTATCATTTAGATCAGGTTAAAAACAAAACAAACATAAAACCTTTAAAAGTTGATACAACTATCAATTCTGAAAATGTAAAGGATTTATTCAAGCCTGTAAAAAATCAAAAATTTATGGGTTTTGATGATTATTTAGGGCGCAAATTAATGTTAGATGAAAAAACATTTAAATCAAATTCTTCATCTTCAGAAAATGCTCAATTAGTTCCGGCACTTAAATCAATCATTAAAAATCCTGATGAGGTTTGGTACAATAAAGACCGCAATAAATATCAATCGAGATATATCAAGTTTTACAAAGGAGAAGCCATTGTAATAGATACTGAATTCACTAACGGAGGATTGAAAATTAAGTCGTGGTATAAAACAAATAAAGAGGATCATTTATTTAGAAAAGGTCTTCTAATCAAAAACAAATAATAATGGCAGGTAAATCAAAACTTGAATTATTGATTGAGCTCTCAGATAAAATGTTTAATAGCGGTTTAAACAGAGTTCAAAACAAATTAAATTCTTCTGTTAATGCAATGGAAGGACGACTAAATCAATTTAAAGCTAATGCAAGCCGTGCGCTTAATTCTTTTGCCACCGAATCTGAATCTGCTTTTGGATTTGGTATAGGTGCAGGAATTGGAATGAAAGTATTTGACATCGTTACCAATGCAATTACAGGATTAGCAGGTGAAGCAGTTAACTCAGCAGATTCCCTCGAAAAGTTCAAATCCACTATGAATTTTGCTGGGTTTGATACAAGTCAAATTGACAAAGCTCGATTGGATGTAAAAAAATATGCTGATGATACGGTCTATGATCTAAACACAATTGCTAATACTTCAGCACAATTAGCTGCAAATGGTGTAAAAGATTATTTAGCCTTAACGCAAGCTGCAGGTAACTTAAATGCTGTAGCTGGAGGTAATGCAGATACTTATAAATCTGTGGCTTTAGTTTTAACTCAGGTAAATGGTGCAGGTAAATTGGTTACGCAAGATTGGAACCAATTAGCAAATGCGATTCCTGGTGCTTCAGGTAAGATGCAAGATGCGTTGAGAAAAAACGGAGCATTTACAGGAAACTTTAGAGAAGCGATGGAGAAAGGTATGATATCAGCTGAACATTTTAATAAAGCCTTAATGGATTTAGGTTTCCAACAAGTCGCTATTGACGCTGCAAAATCTACTGCAACTTTTGAAGGTGCTTTAGGGCAATTAGAAGCTGAAATTGTCAATGGTTTAATGTCGGTAATTAATGCAATTGGTATGGATAATATTACAGGTGCAATTATGACTTTAACGAACTTTATTGGTGGATTAACTAAAGGGTTTGTTTGGTTGTTTAATGAAATCAATGGTGGCAATCCTTATTTACAAATTTTATTGACTTTGATTGCAGGTTTAACTGCTGGGATTATTGCGGGTAACACCTATATGTTAATACATAACACTCTTATTGGTAAAACAACTATTTTAACAAAATTATGGGCTGGAGCTCAATCATTACTTAATCTTGTTATGAAGTTAAATCCAATTGGATTAGTTGTAGCTGCAATTGTAGCTTTAGTTGCAATTGTAGTCATCGCAATCAAAAAATATGATGAATGGGGTGCTGCATTACTTGCTTTTCTTGGTCCAGTTGGTTTAGTAATTAATGCCTTTAAATCATTATACGATCATTGGGAGAGTATAAAAAAAGCTTTTCAAACGGATGGGATTATTGGAGGTTTAAAGCGTATAGGAATTGTTTTATTAGATGCCTTACTTAAACCTTTACAACAAGTTTTAGAAATGGCTTCAAAAATTCCTGGTATGGGTAATCTAGCAGGTAATGGTGCAAAATCTATTGAAGCTTTAAGAAAAAAACTAGATCTTGTTACACCTGAAGAAACTAAAACTTCTGAATTAGCTAAAAAAACTGAAGGTAATGGTTCTGCAAGTCTTTATGGTGCTAGTGGCGGTATTGGTAAAAAAGACGATAAAAAAGATAAAAAGCAAGCGGAGCGTTTAAGTAAAATGACAGGAGCTTCTAATCAAGTGCGTAATGTTACCATCAATATTGATGCTTTTAATAAAGGTGGAATTAACATTGCAAAATCTGATACTGCAGGTATGACAAAGGCAGATGTAGAAGCATGGTTTGCTGATATTATGCAACGTGTAATGATAAATGCAGAACATGGCTAAAACAGATATGTTAACCAAATTACATCGTTTACGTCAATTGCATAAACGATTTCCTGAGTTGGCTGCAATAGAAGCAGTCAACTTTTCTAAAGAACGTTTTGTTGCTAAAAATTGGTTGGATCGTTCGCCCAATCGATGGCAACCTCGTAAAAAGGAATCGAGAGGATCTTTAATGGCAAAGACTGGACGTTTAAAACGTTCGGTAAGGAAATTAAAAACAACTCGTAATTCAGTTACCATTGGTACGGATGTTCCTTATGCGCAAATTCATAATGAGGGTGGATCTATTAATAATAGAGTTAACGTACAAGCTCATTCAAGGGTTAGGAAAGGACGTGCAGAACGTGTAAAAGCACATACAAGGCAAATGAACATCAGAATGCCTAAACGTCAATTTATCGGTGAATCTGCCATCTTATTAAGACGTATTGAACGAATGTTGGATAAGCAGATTAAAGAGATTTTAAAATAAGTTTAAACCATTTTTAAAATGAAATCATTTTACAAGAAAGTATTAAGTACTTTTCAAAAACAAAGCACAAAAGATAAGTTTATAGAACATCATATTCCTCCCGTTCGATACATTGATTTGTATGCGCAACAAGATTTAAATCCTGAAAATTTTGATTTATTTCAAGGTACAAGTTTATTGGTTGAATGGGATATTGATCATACGCAAGATACACCAGTTGCAAATATTACTTTTTATGTATGCTATGAACAATTAAGAGATACAAGTAACATTTCTTTGAATCAAGAATTAGGTCTAAAATTCTTAGATTATATCCAATTGGTGGATGAAACTTTATCTGATTTAGAATCTGAAGAAACAGGTAAATTAACAAAAGTAGATGAAGGTTTTAACCAAATGGATAGTATTGTAGATGTATATTTACTGAAGTACGAATGTTCTTACAAGCGTAAAAAAATAAACCCCCAAGATGATCATCTTGAGGGCTCGTATGACAGTTTGCGACTTAGTGGCAATTTAGTTCAAAAAGTTGAATTTGATTTATAATTTTAATAATCTTTCAGGTTGTTTACTTTCTACAATATAATAGGTATTATTTCTTTTGATAATATCCATCTTAAAAGTTCCAACACCTTTAAATTTTGGGCGTTTTGTTTCTTTCATAAAACGCTCAATTTTTGTTTTTAATTCTTGGTTTAAAACTCTATCATTTCTTTGAAATTCTAAACCATAAACCGACTTCTTAAATGTTACAGTAAATGCTTCTGTATCTCGGTAACTTACTTCTGTATTTGCTTTCGAATTGTATAAACTTTGTGCATAAACACTATAAAAAAACAATACTAAAATTAAAAAACTACAACTTTTCAAATTCATCTTTTATAGTATTAAATTTTTCAATAAATGATTTGTTTTGAGACAATTTCCTACTATAATACTGACCTATAGTTTCATTATTTTTTAATGATGTATCAATTCCCTTTTCATGTATCAATAATGAAGTTCTATTGATAGAATTAATATCTTTTTTAAATCTTTCAATAAATTCTAAATATTCAGAATTATAATGATCAATTAAATCAATAATATTACCAGCTTCATCAAGTCTTCCTTGTGTAGCTAATCCTAAATAAAACGCTAACTCAGATTTACCCTTATTCGACCTCGAAAGCTCTTTACTTATATCCATAAAATACAATCCTAAATCAATTGATTTATTTGGATTAGGAGTATAGGATACGTTAATATTTAAATTTTTATCATTTAATTTTATTTCCTTTTTTTCTAGTTGCTGTTTCTTTAAAATTTCATCTTGTTTATCAATTTGATTGATTAAAAACGAATCTATCTTTTTACTGATTTTTTTAAATATGTTCATAATTTCAGTTTATAATTAAACAAAAAACCACGCATTTGATTGCGTGGCTGGAAAAAAGTAATTGAAAATTGAATTTAGGAATTCAAATATAGAAATATTTACCTATAAATCAAAGTCTTAAATCCCTAATGACTGATAAACTTTAGAGCAATATTTTATTTGATGGATACAATCCGAAACAGGATGATGTTTTACACCAACAAAAGGTTCGTTTTCTTTTACTTCAGGAACTAATCCTGCTAATGTTCTTACATCTTTTTCGTTGTAAAATTCCCAAGGCAAATCGATTTGGCAGGCCTTGTATGCACTGCGTAAAATAACCAGGTCAAATGTTGCTCCGTTGCTCCAAACAAAATCCTCTTTTAGTATAAATTCAGACAATTCTATCAAACCATCGGATATCGAAATGCGATCTGATTTACTTAAAAATTCCTGCCTTGCTTTTTCGTCTTGGTTCATCCACCAATCTACTGTTTCAGGATTTATTTTTAAACCAACATCCACACAACTTTGTTTGTCTATTTTTCGGTAAAATGTATCTCCTTTTATTCCTGTAGATAAATCAAATCGTACAGCTCCAATGGAGATAATTACTGCATCAAAATCCGTGGATAGGGTTTCGATATCTAACATTATATTATTCATAGATTAGAAATTAAAAGGATTAAATTTTTCAGTATTTTTTATCATGGTGAACATTAAAAATTTTTCGTCACCATTTGGTTTCATTTTCCATATTTCAACTGAATTTGAATTTATTTCTTTCATTTGATAAAGCATATCTGCTGAATATGTATTTGTTTGTGGAATTTCTGATAGCTTTTTCTTAAAAATTATTTTTAAAGATTCTGCATCTTCAGCACCATTATACTCAAGTTCACGGACTTTAATCATAACTCCTAAATCTTGAGTTTGTAAACTTTCTCTATGTTTTATTATTTTCCAAGGCATATTAGCTAGTTTTAGATTCATTTTAAACCAATTTTAAACATCAAAATAACGTTGATTAAGATAGGTTGTAGGATAAGGCATATCCGAACCTTCTTTGCGTTTGATGTCTTTTAATTTTGAGATATAAAGCAAGGCTTTTACCTTGTCTTCAGTTGTCATTTTTTTCCAACAATTCTCTGCCATTTTCTTTTTACCGACTTTGTAATCGTAATCACTCCAAAAGCGGTCAAAACTTAAATCCGTTGGGATTTCTTGTACAAAGAATTTATCCGTTTTTGTGTTCACCCATTTAGTAATGTAATCAACATTCTTTGGGATGTTATCATAGAAGAAGTTTAGGGTGTTTTTATCCTTTACGGCTTCATAATCCCAATCAATATTTTTTAGGTTGCCATTAATAGTAAAAGTGTAGATGATTTGACCTTCAAAAAAATCACTTGTTAGTATAAATTTCTTTCCTATCATTAGTATTTAAGTTTAGTCCAGTGTATTATTTTTCCTTCGTAAGAACCATTTATCATTTTCGATTTAAAATAGGTTTTAAACGCTTCTAAGCTTTCAAAACCATCATTTAATGCCAGTTGTTCTATTTGTGCTTCAGTCTTTATGTAACCGTCTATATTTACGGTAAAACCGAATCCTTCAGGCTCGTCTTCATCAATGATATAAATTTGCTGAATCGAGTGGACAAAAAGTGTCGGTGTAAAAATAAACTCGTTAAATTTTCCTTTGTTCACAACTAAAACAACCTCGCTATCTTCTTGTAATGTTCCTAGCTTCCTTCTAATGGTATGATACTTTGCACAATCTATTCTTACATTGTCCTCCATCTCATCCCAATCCTTACCAAATTGCTCCCTATATGCATCCGAAAACAGATGGAAATAGTACTCGCATCTTGGTATTTCTTCACGAAAAAAGCCTTCCCATATTTTATAAATAAAGTAGGAAGGCTTTTCGTTTATTGTTTCTGTAAAATCTATTCTATTCATTAGTCCAAGCAAAATCTATAATTCCTTTTGGTTCTTTAGTTTTACAAATCTGTTCTAAATAATCTCTGATTTCAATGTATAATTGATCTAGAGAATCTGAATCGTTAAAAACAGCTTTAGTGTATTTCTGAGATAATTTAATTAAGTGTTTAAATTCTTCTTCAGTAATCTCAAAAATTGTGTTATCATAGGTAATTAGTCTCATGTCAATCTTAAGTTTTCGTTTAAATATCTATCCAATTCACCATAAAATTGTATCACTTTTAGATGATAATAATTCTTGGTATCTAAACCATCAATTATATCTGTTATATCTCTATATAGGATATAAGCTTCATGGTATTTTAGCTGGATAGATTTTAGGTTAATTGCTATTGATTTTGATTGAAGTTTGATGAATAATTCACCTCGCAACGATTTGATTAGTTTTTCTTCCTTATTTTCAATGAACGTCTGATTTAGACCGTTTACTGTAATGTTGATTAAAGATGCAATGAGATCGTAATCAACTTTTACTTTTAATTTTCTCATTTAAAACAGTTGTATTTGATTTGTATTTGTTTGTTTTTTAGCTTCTAAATCTTTTAACTGCTTTTTGGCATTTATTCCTAGATAAGCATCATAAGTCCTTTTACAGATGTTGAATTCATCTTCTATGTACTTATGATAGATTTCTTTAAAATATAACCCTTGAGCACGGTGTTCAAGGGTTATTTGCTGAACCTTGAGAACCCTTTTTAAGAAATTTTTTCTATGATATGCCATATTGTGGACTGAGTTTTTATATCTTTGCCTTGGTCTAGGGGGCTTGGGATATATTCTCAGGTCCTTTTTTAGTTTCTGCTTAAGTTTGGAAAGCGGTTTTTCTTTGTCCACGCTTTGGTTCCTACTTTGGTAGCAGACTTTAAGAAATTACGTTCTAATCCTCTGAATTGTTTGATTAATTGACTCAATTCATCTTCAGAATACTTGTATAATTCCTTTTTCAATATACTTTTAGTAAGCATCCACTGGTTAAATCTGTCCCAAGATTCAGGATCTTTAATACCAGTACGAGTTGCAATTGCTAAAACAATACTTCGTTTGTCTCTAATTGCCATCAGATTTAGATATTGGTTCGACATAATTTTAAAGTTTATTGGTTGATTTGTTCCTGCCAAGGACTCGAACCTTGGAGTTTGCCAATCAGGAAGGTATTTTTAGGCTTTTACTAATCGTATCGTTTTGCCTTCTCTTTTATATTTTCTGCCACTTTGTAAGCTTTGCTTTTCTTGTTGGTGGGCTTTTCAAGCAAATGTTTTGCAGATTCTAATCGTTCGTTATTTGCTTCAAATGATAAAAAATTGCTTCTATTTACTAACATATTCTACTTGTTTACAGGTGTAAAACCAAATTTCGAATTCCATTGAATAGTGTTTAAATGTTGTTTAAACTTCTTCATTTCCTCATCCGTTAAAGGCTCTGTTTGAGGGTTCCATTTGCCTTTTTCCTTCAATACAGTTTTACCATTGATGATGTACTGCTTATCTGTTAATCTTGTTACTGTGATACTCATAATTTTTGTGATCCTTTATATGATAAATACACTAGCGTTCCTAATCCTGCTAACCAAATCATGGCTACTAATACTAAAACTTCTTTCATTATAAGCTTGAGAAGTTTAAAGAAATATCATCCCATTTTTTAGTATCTGGATTCTTGGTATAAACTCGAATATACTTTGCAGATCCTACTACTGTCTGACAATCGTACAGCTTATTAAATTCTGAGCTTAATTCCTCGTCTCCCAATTCTCTTACTTGCTTTTTTGCTTTTGCTAAAAGCTTTGGATCATATTCTCCTTTAGAGTTTCTCATTAAGATGCCATCCAATAGGTTATAAAATCCCTTGTTACGTCCTTCGAACTTTTTACGGAAAATATCTCTGATCGAGTTGATGTGAACAATGGCTTCATCTGTAAAGGTGAAAAGCTCTCTTTCTTCGATGATTAGACGTACATTTTCGTTTTCTAATTTGAAAGATTTGGCTTGTTTGACTGCTTTCCCTTCAATTTCGTACATCAATCGGTTAAAGTTCTCAGCGTGTGTAATTGCTTCTTTCTTTAAATCCTTCAGAATGATCTGTACATCTTTGTATTTCTCAACAACCTCATTTAAGAAGTTGTTTTTATCGGTGAAATAAGCATCTTTACGTTGTTGGGCTTTCTTCAGCTCGTCTGCTTGCTTTTGATTTGCTAATGCCAATAATTCTTCTACTGACATTTCACATGCTGGCTTATTTAATACTGCTTCCATTGGTATTTTGTTTATTTAGTTTTTTAATCAATTGTATAATCAGGTAAAAACCTCCATTTATTAATGCCCATAAGGCTAAAATCTGAGCTAATTCTGTTATGATTTTCATTGCTTTGCAGAATTTCTACCATCAATTACGAAATCTGATTTTATTTTTTTACAATCAGTAACTTCAAATTTTGTAGATTCTCTTTTTATTCTTAAGGAATCAAAATCAATCCCTTTAACAACCTCTTTTAAAGCTAATTCTTTGGCTGTTGTAGGTGTTTTAGCTATTACTAATCCATTGATGAATGTATTCTTGAATGTTGGATTAGTTATTTTGACTTTTACACTATAAAAATTCATATCCTTATGCTTTTAATTGAACTGATGTATTAATGATCTTCTCTTTTACGATTTCACCTGTATAGACTTTCGTAATTTTGCCGTTTTCGTTACGATAAACCAGCATCATTTTAGATAAATAAAGTGTTCCCATTAGATTTCAAATAACTCCGTTAATAATTCAGTTGTAATTGGTTCGTTGCTTTTTTCAGATTCAATTAAAGCAGCTGTAATGATGTTTTTTAAAGAATCAAAGTCCCTAACACGTGCATTAAGCCAATTCACTACATTTTTACTTTCAATCCCTACAGTATCACAGATTTTCTGTATATCCTCAGAAATATCAGGGTTAAAAAACGTCCATCCGAACGACCATCTTCTATTAACCTGGATAAATCCTTGTTTACGTTTTGCTGCATTTTTAGAAAGCATCTTTTCAACATCAATTCCTAATACTACTACAGGAACAACACCTTCTAATTCATCAGCCAAATACTTGATCACTGGGATAATTCCCTTTTTAGAGTTTTCAAACTCATCTATAATTAAGAACGCTTCTTCTTTGTCTTTCAATTTTTTAACAACCTCTTTTAAGATTCGGTTTTTAGTTCCGATTGTTGGTGCATTAAGTTGTTCAGCTAATGAGATTACAAACTCTTTTGTATTGGCTACTTCATCACATTTTACAAGGGTTACAATTTTTGGATATTTCATCTTGTAAGCTTGAGCCGCATAAGACTTTCCTAACCCTGTATCTCCATCAATTCCTCGTCTTTCTTTGTTTTTACGAGCATTTTCAAACGTTAAAATGGCTTGTTTGAAATTGAAGGTGTTAAAATGTTGCCAGTAGGCTTTTTCTAACTTGTAACCAATTGCATGGGCAATTTTCTCATAATACTTGTCTGCAATTAAGGTTGAGCCGTTATACTCAATTCCTCTACCTATTAAATTAACTGTGGCTTTGTTTACACCTGATAACCTTACAATTTCAGGCTGTTTTACACCTCTTTCATCTAAAAAGCGTTGCATTGCTTCAGGAATTTCTTTAGTTCTCTGAATTTGTGTTAATTTTGTCATACGAATTTTTATTAGACTAAGACCATTCGTCTTCATTGAAGTCGCGATCAACACGACGTTTGGTTTTAGTTTGTTTATTATTAAGTTTTTTCGATTCTTTTACTACTTGCGAGCCGTTGTAGCTCTCTTTATTCCCTCCAAATGCCATATTTTGGCTATATCCTAGTTCTTGAAAAGCTTCTTCTAAAGCCATTTGGAACTCATCAATTGCTTTCGTTTGAGCATTTTTACGTCCCATTTGATGGTCTAAACCATTTGCAAACTCATCGTTTAACTCTGCATGAGACTGTACTGCTTTCATTGCTGGTAAGCAAGTCAAGATATATTTACCTTCTAAAGTGTATAAATCGGCTGCATTTTCATCCCAAACCACTTTTACTTTTGCATTAGCTGTATATCCAATGGCTTTGGCAATTTGCTCCGTACCGTTTGCTCCATAATCAGGAATTTCAAACTGATACATTGTCGATTCGTTATAACCTTTCGTTTTAAATACGTTTACAAATCCTCTCATATAGCTTAAATTAACCTCTGTATGATTCGCAAATAAGTAGCGTAATACAATTGGATTAATTGGTTGGCAATTCGGATGAATATTGTGTTCGTATCTTTCGTTTGGTGTTACTTGATCTCGTTGTTTTGTATCATTCCATCTCTTAATTAATTCATTCATTAAGATGCAAGCATCTTCATAACAAGGCAAATCGTCAAGCTTTAAATAATCAGGGTTTGCTTGGCCCTCGATACCTGCATCCCAACTGGTAGAAATGAAAGAACTTATATCTTTTAAACTACGTTTAAACAACCTAAACTGTGTTTCAGCTGGGTTTGCCTGCGAGTTACCACTTTCAATAAATCTTACTTTATTAAAAATCATATTAAGGAATGATCTACTCTCAGCTGACTTAAATGCTCCGTGGTTATCTGCAATAAATTCAAACATGGTTTGATAACCTGTATTCTCAATTGCCATTTTTACGGCATCCATCATCATTTGAGGTGTCTCTTTGTGTGATCCTTTTGGTGCTGGAGCCCAACCCACAATTTTTTTACTAGCGACATCTGTAATTAAGATGACATAAAGCTTCATTGTCTTATGCTTTCCTTTTTTATCTACATAAGAATAGTTGATCGTTCCTGAACCATCAGCACAAAACAAAGAGTGCGCATATTTTAATCGTTCAGCCGTTACATAGGTTTGTACATTCTTTTTATAATGCTCTACACCATGTCTTTCACGTGCTGTTTTGATTTCGTTGTTAAATCGTGATAAATGGTGGCAAAATGTTCTATAAGAAATAGGTTGCATTCCAAATTCTACAATGTCCTTGCAGTATTTATCCTCCCATAAGGAGTGTAAATATTCTTTAGTTGCAGATCCAGGATTCATATATAAGTTGAACATGATCGCTTGATGAATATCAAACTGAAATATCTCTCCAGTTTCTTCACTAAAAATTGGATATTTACCAACTACCAAGGCATTTTGATTGCCATATTTATCCGAAATAAAGAAGTTTAATTGCTCAAGAATATTATCAGTAGGAAACTTATATAAAATTGTGTTTCTTAAATATTCAGCTGATTTTGGTTTAAAACCTTCTAACTGCATTGGAGAAATGATGCTAATGCAAATCGAAAAGAAATCTTGTTTCTTTAAAATTCCTAATGCCTTATAATTATCATTCTCTAATTGCTTTAACATCCAAATACACCAAGCTTTGGCTAATGCCATTTGTTCTGCTTGCTTTCTTGTAAATGTTACATGAGCATCATACATATAATAAGCGATGTCATTATTATTAACTAATACTGAAACTTGACCTATTATCGTATTCTTTATTAAATCTTCTTTTTTTCCTTCATTGGCACTCAGCAGAGCTTCGTACTGTTGTAAAAGCTCATGCTTTGTACCTAATTTTGATCTGTAATGTGTAGGTTTACGGTCTGGGATATTATCATAGTCATAATAAAATTGACCTTTTACCTTAGCCCATCTCCAAGATTTACCCGTTTCAGGCAAATAATCTCCGTATTTATAACCTTTAGAAATGGATTTTTTATACATATTGCGTACACGCCAAGTGTATTCCTCTGAAATTTGACATACTTGCATAATAAGACGTTGAGAAATCCAAAGGCTTTCTTCGTCTTTATACTTGCGTATGATTATGTCGTTATTCAGTAAATTCATTTCTTTTAAGTTGTGTTTAAACTTTGTTCTCAGTAAGGATTCGAACCTTAAAAAATATTGCCCTCTGTTTGTGCGGTGGCAGGCAGTATTTTATTCTTCCATCTTTATATTTTCCGTCTTAACAGTAAAAGATTATACAACCAGTCCTGAGATTTAATTCTTTTTAGTTTTTACAGGGTTCAAGTATTTCTGAAATTTCATTGAACTTTTCAATTATCATTTTTGCCCCTTCAGAATTTTTTTTCCGATCTCCTGTAACAACCTTTTTACAGTAACTAGAGCTATAACCTGTCGCTTTATGAAGCAGATGCCAGATCTTATTGCTTCGAGCGTTTTCTACTATTGTGCTCATATATCAATTATTTATTTTACTTTTGTCTTGTTAGAACAACACAAATATCGAAATAAGTTTCGAATAAAAAAGATTTTTTCGAATTTTTTTTCGAATAAATCGAAAGATTTTTCTAATTAATTGAGTATGACTACAATAAATGAAAGAATAAAATTACTAGTAGAATACTATTCAGGTGGCAATAACAGTAAGTTTGCTAACGAACTGGATATAAGTGAAGCTAACGTTAGAAATTATATTTCTAAGACAGAGCCTAAATTCAGTGTGTTGGAAAAAATCGCAAAAAAATTCGAAATAAGTTTCGAATGGTTGCTTCTTGGTGAAGGTGAAATGCATAAACCAAAAATGCAAGATTCCTTACATAACGAAAATGTAAGAAAAAGTGTAAGTTTTTTAGAAGAAACAAAAAATACAAATAACCTTACACTTTTAGAACCTATACAAGAATATGTATGTAAAATGCCACAAGTGGTAACTGTAGATAAACAGGGTAATGATAATGTCGTATTGGTTCCTGTAAAAGCCCAGGCAGGTTATTTAACAGGCTTTGGAGATCCTACATATATAAAGAAGCTACCTACTTATAATTTACCTAATATAAAGAATGGTACATTTAGAATGTTTCAGGTTAATGGGCATTCAATGCACCCAACGTTGCATGATAAATCCTATGTAGTAGGAGAATGGGTTGAAAATTGGGTAAAAGATATTAAAGATAATAGACTTTATATTGTTGTAGCTGAATCAGATAACGCAGAAGGTGTACTGATTAAACGTGTTTTAAATCGACTTAAGAAATACGGCAATTTATACTTAAAGCCTGATAATAGAAAGGAATATTACAATATAACATTGCAACCTGATGAGATAAAAGAAGTCTGGGAGGTTAAACTGTATCTTGGATGGGAGTTACCTGATCCAGCTATACTGTATGATCGTGTATGCGATTTAGAAGCAGATATAGAATACTTAAAAGATAAGTTAAAAGGCAAAAATTAAATACTACTGCCTTTTAACTTTAATTTTCTTCAAAATATTTAAATCAAAATTAAAGGCTAATTAAAATATTTCGGCAAAAATATCCCTATTCTTCCTATATATTTCGTTTAGCCCCTAATAATGTTTAATTGGTGGTGGTATATTAGCTGCTATCATCGTTTTGGCTTTAGTAATTGGAGGTTGGTTTGTATCTAAATACAACGCAATGGTTCCATTAGAAGAAGGAGTTAAAGCACAATGGTCTAATGTTGAAAATACTTACCAAAAACGTACAGATTTAGTAGATCAATTAGTTGGAACTGTAAAAGGTGCTGCTAATTTTGAGCAAGAAACTTTAACAGGTGTTATCGAAGCCCGTGCTAAAGCTACTTCGACTCAACTAAATTTAGAGGATGCTTCTCAATTAACAGATGATAATATCGCAAAATTCCAAGCAGCTCAAGATCAATTAAGTGGAGCTTTAAGTCGTTTAATGGTTTCTGTTGAAAGATATCCTGAACTAAAAGCAAATCAAAATTTCGTAAACTTACAAACATCGATAGAAAGTATGGAAGCTGAAGTTTTGCACGAAAGAAAAAAATATAACACAGCAGCAGAAGGATTTAACTCACATATCAAAGTTTTCCCTAATAACTTCATAGCAAACTTTGGAGGATTTAAAGAAAAAGGATACTTTAAGGCTGCTGCAGGTACTGAAAATGCACCAAAAGTAGAATTCTAATTATATGGTAAGAAAGGAAAATCCATTTCTATCCTTAAAACAAGAACAGAAAATTGTTGAGGCAATACAAGCTGCCGAAAAAAATACAAGCGGTGAGATTCGAGTTCATATTGAATTCGAATCTTCAACCGATCATTTCCAAACTGCGTTAGAAGTATTCAATAAATTGGGGATGCATCAAACAAAAGAAAGAAATGCTGTTCTTTTTCATGTGGCTCCTTACGACCGTAATTTTACCATTATTGGTGATGAAGGGATAGATCAGGTAACGCCAGATGATTTTTGGGAAGAAATTAAAAACGTAGTCGTTTCTCACTTCAAAGACGGTAAACATACCAAAGGTCTTTGTGTTGGGATTGAAATGGCGGGCGAAGCATTAAAAAAATATTTTCCGTATCAGGAAGATGATCAAAATGAGATATCAGATGAAATTAGCTATAGTTAGTAAATTTTTACTTTTCTTTTTTATAGGGCTTGTTTCTCTATTTGCTCAATCACCTTATGAACTAGTTGAAATTAAAAATCCACCGAAAAAATTAGTGCAAGATTATGCGCAAGTTTTCGATGCGATGCAATTAAATGATCTAGAAAGAAAGTTAGTAGCTTACAATGATTCTACTTCTACACAAATTTTAGTTTTAACTGTAGAATCTCTGGATGGTTATCCATTAGAAATGTTTGCGAATGATATTGGAGAAAAGTGGGGAGTTGGTCAAAAGGGGAAAGATAATGGAATTGTTATCGTATTGAGTGAACAAGATCGTAAAATTACAATTCGTACAGGTTATGGTTCTCAAGTTCAATTTCCACCATCGATCAATAAATCAATTATTGACCAAGTAATTATTCCGCATTTTAAGCAAGGAGATTATGCAGGAGGAATAAACGCAGGTGTTGATGCTATTTTTAGTTATTTTAATGGAAAATATAACGCCGAACCAAAGGAAGCTGAATATGAGGTGGACTGGTTTGGAACATTTATCTTAGTCTTTTTCGTACTTTTTATATTATTTGTAATATTTGGTAGAAAAAATAAAGGAAATGGCGGCGGCGGTGGAAACGGCGGTCATAGACAAAGAAGTTTATTAGACGATATTATTATCATGAATACCGGAAGTTCTATTTTTGGAAGCGGTGGCTTCGGAGGTGGTTCTTCATGGGGAGGATCTTCTGGCGGCGGTGGATTCGGCGGCTTTGGCGGCGGAAGCTTCGGTGGAGGTGGAGCCTCAGGAAGTTGGTAATTTTAAAATTTTTATAATCCAGATTGAAATACTTTCAGTCTGGATTTTTCTTTTTATAGCTAAACAATAATCCTTAATTTAGTTTTCTATTTTAATTTATGGATATTTTAAATCATATATATACAAATCAACGTAGTAATTCGAACGACACTTCAGATGCACGTTCAGAATATCAGCGTGATTATGACCGAATCATTTTTTCGTCTGCCTTTCGTCGTTTACAGAATAAAACACAAGTTTTTCCTTTACCAGGAAGTGTATTTGTGCATAACCGATTAACGCATTCCTTAGAAGTTTCTTCGGTAGGTCGTTCGATGGGAAATTTGGTCGGTAAATTTGTGAAAGAAAATTATCAATTGTCTGACGAATCGTATGACTTTTATAATTACAGTTTGCATGATGTAATTTCAGCCGCTTGTTTGTGTCACGACATCGGAAATCCTGCTTTTGGGCATTCTGGAGAAGATGCGATTGCGTCTTATTTTGATCGTCATGAAGAAGATTTAAAACCATTTTTTACGGAAGCTGAATGGGGAGATTTAATCAATTTTGAAGGAAATGCGAATGCTATACGAATCTTAACTCAACAGCAAAACGGAAAATCTGAAGGTGGATTACGATTAACATATTCAACATTAGCTTCAATCGCAAAATATCCATGTGAGTCGATCGCCAAAGACAAATCTCAATTACATCGTAAGAAATTTGGTTTTTTTCAGGCTCAGAAAGATGTTTTTAAAACGATTGCTCAGAAAACGAATATGATTTTAGAATCAGATTCACCAATAATATATAAGCGTCATCCTTTTGTTTGGTTAGTAGAAGCTGCTGATGATATTTGTTATAGCATTATTGATGTGGAAGATTCGCAACGTTTAGGAATTATCGATCATGATAAATGTAAACGCTTATTTCTTAATTTGGTTGAATCCTTAAATCCGGATCAAATTGAGAAAACAAAATCTACACTTAAATCTATTACTGATAAAAATGATAGAATAGCATATTTACGAGCAAAATCTATTAATCTATTAACTCAAAAATCTGTTGAGGTTTATCAGCAAAATTTTGATTCGATTGTAAAAGGCGAATTTAATACTGCATTATTAGATATTATAAAAGATGAAACAGTGAACGAAACAAAGAAAGTTTTAACTGAAATTCAACGTTTCTCTCGTGAAAATATTTACAATCATCGTTCGGTTTTAGAGATAGAAAATGCTGGTTATAATGTAATGTCAGAATTATTATCGCAATTTATTCCTCCAATTCTTAAAGATGAAGCAGATCGCAAATCATTCGAGAAAAAAGCTTTAAAATTAGTTCCAAATCAATTTTTATATGAAAAAGGAACTAAGTATCAAAAAGTAATGGGTATTTTGGATTACGTTTCAGGAATGACAGATAATTATGCAACAGAATTATATCGACGTATCAAAGGAATTGAAATTGGAATGACAATTTGATCTTAAAATATCAATAAATTCTAAAAAGGAATTAAGAATCAAAATCAAATAAACGAATGAATATCATAGTTAGAGAAGCAATAAAAGAAGATTGTCCTCGAATTTTAGAATTAATCAAAGAATTAGCGTTGTACGAAAAAGCACCTGATGAAGTTACAGTAACTTTAGAGGAAATGGAAGAATGTGGATTTGGAAAAAATCCGGTTTGGGGTTCTTTGGTTGCTGAAGTTGATGGATTAATTGTAGGAATCGCTTTACATTACGATCGTTATTCTACATGGAAAGGACGTCGTTTGTATTTGGAGGATTTAATTGTAACAGAATCGATGAGAGGTGCAGGAATAGGAAAGTTGCTTTTAGACGAATTGATTGTTTACGCTAAAGAAAATAAATACAACGGGATTGTTTGGCAAGTTTTAGATTGGAATGAACCTGCGATCAATTTTTATAAAAAATATAATGCTGATTTTGACTCAGAATGGGTGAATGTATCAGTAAACTTTTAAGTTAAATTTAAAAAACTCGATTCTAACGAATCGAGTTTTTTATTGAGTAAAATATAAATTAAAGATGAATTTTAAATCAAACTTTGATTTTGTCTATAATTGATTATTAAGAAGATTCCGATCAAGATTGTGAAACCCCAAAGCGAACTTCCTCCATAACTAAAGAAAGGCAGCGGAATACCTACGGTAGGGAATAGCCCCATAACCATTGCGATGTTTATAAAATAATGGAAAAATAGAATAGAAGCTACGGAATACCCATAGAATCGAGCAAATTTATTTTTCTGATTTTCGGCCAAGTAAAATATTCTTCCAATAAAAAGCGCATAAAGAATAACAACTCCAACACTTCCTACAAATCCCCATTCTTCACCAACTGTACAAAAAATATAATCTGTCCATTGTTCAGGTACGAAACGTCCTCTTTTGATCGTTCCTTCATTATAACCTTTTCCAAAAAGTTCTCCCGAACCAATCGCTGTTTTAGAATATAATAAGTTGTATCCAGATGTATCACGGTATTTAGCTTCACCTTCATATAAAACCATTACACGTTCTTTTTGGTGTTTTGGAAGCTTTTCGAATATAATAGGTGATATGAAACTAATTGTACTTGTAAACAATAAAACAACAATAGATGTGATGATACTTACAGTCATTACATTCGCAGCAACACCTGATTGTAATTTGAATGGAGATGAGCTAGTTTCCTTCTCGTAGGATAATTTCATAATTACAACAGGAATAAGAGTAATTAACGCACCAAATCCACCAAAAATTAAGGTATTAAAGAAAATAGGTTCACTAAAATATAATGCCCGATTAGGGAATAGATGTCCAAATCCTAATCTTGTTTCTTCGTCTAATTGTCCAATGATATATGCTGAACCAATTAGTAATAAAAAGAAAATGAACAATCCGATTAATGATCCATAACATGCATCTTCAATCTCTTTGTTGTAATTGAATGATAAGATTAATAAAACGATTACCAAAACAATAAATCCGAATACTAATAGAACGTAAAATGGGATTTGAACAATAGAAATAAGAAATATAACTAAAGCAATGATTGGGCTTAGAATAATCATAGGATGAAATCCCTCCCTATATAAAGGAATGGATAACGAACAGAATATGATTACCGAACCTAAATCGGGTTGCATCAAAATTAATGAAATAGGAATTATTACAATTAATGCAATTCTACCTAAAAAAGAAATATCTCTAAGATTTGTCCCCGAATGATTGATTAAATTAGCTATCAATAAAGAGGTTCCAATTTTAGCAAATTCAGCAGGTTGTAAAGAAACTGGTCCAAAGCTGTACCAAGCCTTTGCACCGTTAATTTCTTTACCGACTAATAATACTCCTACGAGCAAAAGTACGGATATGATATAGATAACAGGAGAATAGGTTTCAAAAAAGTTACGGTTATTACCACTAACCACAATCATTCCTAAAATCATTCCTAAACCAAGTGAAAACCAAATTATTTGTTTAATTCCGCGTTCACTATCCACACTGTAGACATTCATTATTCCAAAGATTAAAAGTATTAATCCCAGTATAATTACTGTCCAATCAATTCCTTGTAATAATCTGTTTTGGCTCAATGCTATCTTTCTTTAAGGTGTCGGTACTATCTTTTTTTACAGGTTCTATGTATAAACCTTTTCTTTTTAAGTAATTAATCCATTGACGATTGTATTCGCCTTGGAAATTTCCATTTTTCATCTTCGTCAACATTCCTTGACGTTTGATGGTATCTGTTATATATAATTCGGCTACTAAACTAGTCATTGGACCAGCCCAAGTAGCACCATAATGCGCATTTTCTACAATTGCAGCAACAACAATCCTTGGTTTATCAGCTGGAGCAATCAAAACAAATAAAGAGTGATCTTGTCCTTGTGAATTCTGAGAAGTGCCTGTCTTACCTAATTGAGTAAAATCTTTTACGCTTAGTGCTCGTGCTGTTCCGATTGTAAAAACATTTCTCATCCCGCGTAAAATAGTTTCAAAATGTTTTTGATCAACTAATGTTTTCTTAGGAATAATAAAGTTTGAATCCTTTAGAGGCTGACCTTCAATTTTATGAACAATATGAGGAGTATAGAAAAATCCTTTATTGGCAATAGCTGCTGCAAAATTAGCCATTTGTAATGGCGTTGTATTAATATCACCTTGCCCCATTCCGTTAAAAATAATTCGGTACGGATTCCAAACTCCTTCACCAAAACGATTGTCATAAAATTCTCCGGTTGGGATTAATCCTTTGTTACCAACAGGTAAATCAGTTCCCATAAATTTACCTAAACCAAAGCTGTTCATAATATTTGCCCATTCGTTCATACCTTCGGTATAATCGTTTGGATTTTTTCTAACAATATCACGATAAGCTTCAGAAAAATAATTATTACACGATTTTCCAATCGCATATTCTAAGTTTTGAGGCGAATAATATTTTCCACAGTGACAACCAATTTTCATACGACCGTACCTAAAACCATGTTTACAAGTATAAGTTGTAGAATCAGTCATCGTTCCCATTTGCAAACCAGCCAAAGCAGTTAACATTTTGAAGGTAGATCCAGGAGGATAAGTACCTTGTAAGGCTCTATCGAAAGTTGGTTTTGAAATAGAATCATTGATTAAAGCATTCCTTAATTTTGAATCTAAATAATGGTTTGGATTTATAGTAGGTGCAGAAGCTAAAGCTAAAATTTCGCCACTATTTGGATCAAGTGCTACAATCGCTCCACGTTTGTTTTGCAACATTTGCTCTGCCAATTCTTGTAACCTGTAATCAATCGTAAGGTGAATTGTTTTACCACTTTTTACTTGTCTGTCGTGTAGCCCATCTTTATACGGACCCACAACATTCATGGTACGATCAACAATCCAATTCTTTACTCCTTTTATACCACGTAATTCTTTTTCGTATGATTTTTCAACTCCGGTAATTCCAACGAAATCTCCTGGTTGATAATACGTAGAATCAGTCTTAATATATGATGGACTTGCTTCGTTGATATATCCTAAAATATTACCTGCAGTTTCTACCATATATTTACGTTCAGGACGTTTAATTATGCTAAAAGCAGGGTATAAGTAAAGTTGCTCTTGCATACGAGCATAATCTTCGCGCGATATATTTTTTTTGAAAGGATAAGGCGATAGTTTTTTAAACCCCTCTGTTTTCGTTATTGCATTGATGATAGAATCAAATTGCTTTGTTGTAACACCTACTAATTGAGAAAATTTTACAGTATCGAAATCCTCTCCAATCTTCATTGGAAGAACATTTAATTCGTAAGAATAAGTGTTAGAAACTAATAACTTTCCGTTGCGATCAAGTATATCGCCACGGTTTGGGTAAATAATTTCTTGTTTGATAGACGTGTTAAATGCATTTAACTTATATCTATCAGTAAAAAGTTGTAGGTATGCAAGTCGACCTATAAAAAGAAAAACTATAAATAGGATTAATGTATATACGACTAAGAGTTTTTTCATACCAGAATTTTATTTTTAAATAAAATCTTATAAATAAGTACAAAAATAAAAGTAATACCCGAACTAATCAATGCATTAGTTAATACAGTTAGAATTCCTGTGAATTTGAAATTTTCTAAAAGTAATAACACCGAATGATGAAAAATAATTAGTATAGTTAAATAGAAAATCCATTGTGAGATACTAAAGGAATTGAAATTGAAATATTCCATTTCAAAATTCACTTTTCCAGCTAGTAATTTAATAATAGTATTTCTATAAAAGGCTATAAATGTTAATGCAAAAGCATGTATTCCACCTGTATATTCTAAAATATCAATTGATAAACCTAAAATAAAAGCTAATAATAATAATAGATATCGACTTTGATACGGTGGATAAAATAACACAAATACAACGTAAATATAAGGCTGATAGCTTCCAAGAAAATTAATATGATTAAATATAAATACTTGAGCTAACGCTAATAATAAAATTGTGATGATATTTATAAAAAAATCCTTATTGTACATTGTTTATGATTGTGTCAGATTTTTCAACTTGTTTAATTTCGATTTTATTAAGATTTGTAACAACGTATGCGTGCGATAAATTTCCAAAATCCTGTTTTAATTTAACCTGAATTTTCAATTCGCCTGTAACATTATCATTAGCTTTGCTAATAACTGTACCAATCATTAATCCTTCTGGGAAAACCGGAGATTTTCCGTCCGTTTCAATTGTATCTCCTTTATTTACCTTAATATACTTAGGAATCTCAGTTAATTGTGCATAACGTGCATCTTTTCCATCCCATATTAAAGTTCCGAAATATTCATTTCCTTTAATTCGCGCATTAACACGAATATCTTTATTTAATAAAGAAATAGCTCTAGAATATTTTTGTCCAGCAAAAGTTATAATTCCGATTACACCTTTGTTTGTAATTATACCATCACCTTTTTCAACTCCATCTTTACGACCTTTGTCAATTGTAATATAGTTTTGAGTTTTAATAATAGAATTATTAATTACTTCGGCAGGTATAAATGAATAAGTTTGTTGATACCCTAAAGAATCAACTTTCGTGAATTTTTTTGTGCGCGCGTCTTTAATACCTAAGTGTACTAAACGTTCACGAAGCATAGCATTTTCTTCCTGTAAATCTTTGTTCGTAGAAGGTAAATTTACAAAGTTTGTTACAGCAGCTATTTTATTATTAGTAAAGCCTGTAAAAGATGTACTTGCTTCAGCTAAAATTGTTTCGTGATAGATGTTTTTTCTAAAGACTAAAAACAATGCTATAAATTCCAAAAACACGAAAATAATAAATACACCATTTTTCCTAATAGCGTTTAGAATATATTGCATTGTTCTAGATCTTTAAATATTTTATTTCATTAAGAAAGTAAACTTGTCAATGTTTTTTAAGGCAATTCCAGTACCACGTACTACTGCTCTTAAAGGATCATCTGCTAAGAATACAGGTAAACCTGTTTTTTTAGAAATACGTTGATCTAAACCTCTTAACATAGAACCACCACCGGCCATGTAAATACCAGTATTATAAATATCTGCTGCTAATTCTGGTGGAGTTTGAGATAAAGTCTCCATCACACCATCTTCTATACGTAAGATAGATTTATCTAACGCACGAGCAATTTCTTTATAATTTACAGTAATTTCTTTTGGTTTACCAGTGATTAAATCACGTCCTTGTACAGGCATATCTTCTGGTGCGTGCTCTAATTCTTCCACAGCAGCTCCAACTTCAATTTTCACACGTTCTGCTGTACGCTCACCAATGTATAAATTGTGATGAGTTCTTAAGTAATAAGCAATATCGTTAGTGAAAACGTCACCAGCAATTTTTACCGATTTATCACAAACAATACCTCCTAAGGCAACAACAGCAATTTCTGTAGTTCCACCACCTATATCAATAATCATATTCCCTTTTGGTTGTTGGATATCGATACCAACACCAATTGCAGCAGCCATTGGTTCGTAAATTAAACGAACATCTTTAGCATTTACTCTAGCACAAGAATCTTTTACAGCACGTTTTTCAACTTCAGTAATTCCTGAAGGAATACAGATAACCATACGTAAAGATGGAGAGAATAATTTCCCTTGAATTCCAGGGATTTTTTTTATAAATTCTGTTAGCATAAACTCAGATGCTTCAAAATCTGCAATTACACCATCTTTCAACGGTCTAATAGTTTTGATATCATCATGTGTTTTACCTTGCATGTGTTTTGCTTGGTCACCAACAGCAATAACTTTGTTAGTTCTTCTATGTATAGCAACAATTGATGGGCTGTCAACTACCACTTTATTATTATGAATAATTAGTGTGTTAGCAGTACCTAAATCAATTGCAATTTCTTGCGTGAAAAAATCGAATAATCCCATTTTAAGATATAGATCTGGTATTTATTTAATGAATTACAAAAGTATGATAAAATTTAGTCAAAATAAAAGAGAAATAATCATTTTATGATGCTAAAGTTTTAGCTAAAGTAAAAAGTTTTTAACAAAAAAAAGGGTTAAACAATTTTTTAACCCTTTTTTAAGTTTTTAATTTATTTTTATATCGAAAGGTAGTCGCGCTTGAACTCCTTTTTGTTGATTCATCTTTTTAAGATTTGAATAGATTTTTGCAGCATCTGTTCCTAACTCTTCTCTGATTTTAGAATCGATGTTATTACCTTGAATTTTTTCCATCAATTCTTCAATACTCTCTTTTCTTTTTGGGAAAGATTCTGTACTATAATTTTCTATTTTACTCAATTTTGCTGCTTCTTTAATAGCTTCGTTTAAACCACCAAAATCATCAATTAAACCAATTTGTTTTGCACTGGTTCCAGACCAAACACGTCCGCCACCAATTTTATTAACTTGATCAAAAGTCATTTTTCTATTACGCGCAACATGGTTTACAAACTTTTCATAGATCAATACTACAGATTTATTCATCAACTTTTCAGCATCTGTAGATAATGGATTAAAAACTGATTTTAATTGATCTGCGTTCGCATTAGTTTTAACTCCGTCAGTTGTAATTCCAATATTATTAACTAATTCTTTAGCATTTGGAATCATTCCGAAAACACCAATAGAACCTGTAATAGTATTTGGTTGAGCAAAAATTTTGTCCGAATCCTGAGCGATGTAATAACCACCAGAAGCTGCAACATCACCAAATGAAACGACAATTGGCATTTTCTTTTTTAATCTTCTTAATTCGAATAAAATTTCTTCTGAAGCATTTGCACTTCCTCCAGGTGAGTTTACGCGTAAAACTAAAGCTTTGATATTTTTACTTTTCTCAATTTCTCGAATAGCTTTTACATATGTTTTAGACTGAATACCGTCAAATCCATCTCCTTCAGTAATTTCTCCGGATGCATATAAGATTGCAATTTTATCTGAATTAGAATCTTCTGTTAAAGTATTGAAGTATTTTTCGATGCTGATTGTATGTTTAGCTAAAATCTCATTGTTAGTTTTTCCACTTTTAGATGTAAGATTTAGTTTTTTAAATAAAATATCTTCATATTCTGCTTCATGAATAATTTTATCATAAATTTTATGTTTTAAACCAACTTCAGGGATATAAGAATATAGACTATCTGTAATGGTTTGAAAATTAACAGGGCTTATTTTTCTTGATTTTGCCATATCATTTGAAAGGTTATTCCAAATGTCACCTAAAAGTGAATTTAATTGAATCTTATTTTCATCAGATAAATCTGTTCTAAAAAATGGTTCAACCGCACTTTTAAATTCGCCATAACGAATCACTTGGAAATCTACACCATATTTATCACCAGCATTTTTATAAAACATAACTTCAGAACTCATTCCTTGTAACAAAGTTCCTCCCAATGGATTTTGGTAAACAGAATCTGCTACAGAATTTATGTAATATGATAATTGAGATGAATTATTTGCATAAGCATAAACAAATTTCCCAGATGTTTTAAAGTCTTCTAAGGCTTTTCGTATGTCACTTGCCTGAGTTAATCCACCGTTGAAAGATTCGATCTTTAAACTTATACCTTTAATATTATCATCAGTTTTAGCACTTTCAATTGCTTTTAGGATATTGTTTAAATAAAATTTTGATGGTGTGGATAAATCAAATATTGATACTTCATTATCCATATCACTTTCTAAGATTGCCTCATCAAGAGTTAATTCTAATACAGATCCTTCTTTTACAGAAGTTGTTGGAGCTGTAATTGATGAAATTATAATTAATAGAAAAAGTAGTATTCCGAAAATACTAATTGTTGCAATGTTACCTACAATTGTAGATAATACTCTACCTAAAAAACTTTTCATTTAGTCTAAATATGTAATTTTGTATATATGTCGAATAATATAGTCATTTTGTTACTGGGAACAAATCTTGGAGACAAAAATAATAATTTAGAAATAGCAAAAAGCTTGATAAATAAAGAAGTTGGTGAAATTATAAAAGTTTCAAATATTTTAGAAAATGAAGCAGTAGGTTTCACAAGTAACAATACGTTCTTAAATCAGAAAGTAGAAGTCATCACATCTTTATCGCCAATAAAAGTATTAGATACTGTAAAAAATATCGAAAATTTAATGGGCAGAATCTATACACAACCAATGGAAGGAGAAAAATATGTTGATCGTTTAATAGATGTTGATATTTTGCGCTATAACAATATGTTGTTTATTTCTGACAGGTTAAATATCCCTCATCATCAGAACTTTACAAGAGGATTTGTAAAAGAATTAATCTTTATTTAAGATTTTGTTAGAATATTTTATTATTTTTGTGCAATGATTCCAATTAATTTATTGTGTAAATAATTATAACCTATGAAAAAATATTTATTGACTTTCTCATTTCTGAGTCTTTTTTCTGTCGCATTCGGACAGGAAACTGATCAGAAAAAGCATTTCACGAATGAAGATAGAAAATTCAACGATTGGTCTGTTTCTGTTTATGGTGGAGGAAATTTATTACAGAATTCAGATTTAACTAGCTGGTCTGGAGGATGGTTTACCCCAGGATACGACTTACAATTCCAAGTTAACAAACAAATCACTCACGCTTTTGGTTTATCTTTACAATACCAATATGGTAATACAAGACAAAAAGGTTTAGTAGATGATATGTACATCTCAAATTACAGAGGATACGTTTGGGGAAAAACAGAATATCAAGGAATCTCTGTATTAGGAGATTTAAATATATCTAGTTTGTGGAGAAGAGCAGATAATACTTCTAAGTATTTATGGTCACTTCACGGATATGCAGGTGTAGGTATTTTAGCTTACGAAGCTACTAGAAACAATTATAACGGAAGTGGTAATAACTTCATTACTGTAACAGATCAAAAATTATCAGACAAATCAGTTTATTCTCAAATTGGTGCCGGTTTACGTCACAAAGTTTCAAATCGTATCGATTTAGAATTAAAAGCAATGTATGTAATGTCTGGTGACGAAGAATTTGATGCATCAGGAAAACCTTGGCCAGGATATTGGTCAGCTGCTGATATTGAAGAAGGTCGTGACGATAACATGTTAACTTTATCATTAGGTTTACACTTTAAAATTGGTAAACATCCTGAAGCTTTACAATGGTCTTCACCTTTAAGTGGTGGTGCTGGTTTAGGTTTATCAGACAATACTTTATTTGAATGTGTTGATGCAGATGGTGACGGTGTTTGTGATCAATGGGATAGATGTTTAGACACTCCTGCTGGTGTAAGAGTTGATGGTTCAGGTTGTTCATTAGATTCTGACGGTGATGGTGTTCCAGATTCAGAAGATAAATGTCCAACAATTCCTGGTCCTCCAACAAACGGTGGTTGTCCAGAGAAATTAGTACAAATTTCTGGTGATGAAGTTGCAATCTTAGTTTCATCTGCGTTAGAAGGTGTAGAATTTGATTATGATTCAGATCGTATCCGCGAAGTTTCTTACGGAAAATTAGATAATGCTGCTGAAGTTTTAAAAGCTAATCCTAACTACAAATTCTATGTAGAAGGTCATACAGATGCTGCTGGTGGTGTTGAGTACAACCAAAAATTATCTGAAAGACGTGCTGCTTCTGTAATTAGATACTTATCAAACAAAGGAGTTAACACTGCTAATTTAACTGCAGTTGGAAAAGGAAAATCTGAATTAAAACACGTAGAGTGTAATCCAGTGACTAACTGTCCAGCTTGGAAAAACTTAGAAAACAGACGAGTTATTTTTAAAGAAATTAAATAATCTTGTTATCACATAATAAAAAGCCTGAAGAAATATCTTCAGGCTTTTTTTATTACTTATTTTTTTTAAGATTTATGCTTAACGAATAAATCCTTCATACCATTTCCATAAAATAATTCCTGTACAAACAGAAACGTTTAAAGAATGTTTTGTTCCAGATTGTGGAATTTCAATACAAGTATCACATTGATCTATGATTGTTTGTTGTACTCCATCCACTTCATTACCCATCACAATAACATATTTTTGAGTCGGATCAACATCAAATTCATTTAGTAAAACAGAACCTTCAGTTTGTTCGATAGTTACAATCTTATAACCATCTTCCTTAAGTTTAGAAACCAACTCATTCGAATCTTGTACATATTCCCAATCAACTGAATTTTCAGCTCCAATTGCTGTTTTATGAATTTCTTTGTGCGGAGGTGTTGCAGTAATTCCACATAAATAAATTTTTTCAATTAAGAAGGCATCAGAAGTTCTAAATACTGCACCAACATTGTGCATACTTCTTACATTGTCCAAAACAACTACTATCGGATGTTTTTCAATCTCTTTATATTCTTCGGCCGAAACACGACCTAATTCGTCTAATTTAAGTTTTCTCATCACTTCGAATTTAATTAACTTAGCCTTTCTAAAAGCATTATAATTGGCAAAAGTAATAAAGAATAAGGAAACTCCTCTAATGAAACAATATAACGCGATCAAGGCTAAATATCCTGACGCGCTTTTATTATTCAGAGTGGGTGATTTTTATGAGACATTTGGACAAGACGCAATAAAAAGTTCTCGCATTTTAGATATTGTTTTAACCAAAAGAGCGAATGGTTCTGAAAATAGCGAATTAGCTGGTTTTCCTCATCATTCGTTAAATACTTATTTACCAAAATTGATAAAGGCAGGTTTGCGTGTAGCAATTTGCGATCAATTAGAAGATCCTAAAATGGTGAAAGGAATCGTGAAGCGTGGTGTTACGGAATTGGTTACGCCAGGAGTCGCTTTACAAGATGAGGTTCTTTCATCAAAATCAAATAATTTTTTGATGGCTGTTCATCAAGGTGAAAAATCTTTCGGTATTGCATTATTAGATGTTTCAACTGGAGAATTTTTAGCTTCGGAAGGTACAGAAGATCATGTGTCAAAAATTATTCAATCTTTTCGTCCAAGTGAAGTGATTTACCAAAAACGTGTGAAATATAATTTTTCAGATGTTAAAAGTAAATTTTTGTTAGATGATTGGGCTTTTCAGTACGATTATGCAATGGATAAATTAACAAGTCTTTTTAAAACTAAAAATTTAAAAGGATTTGGAATTGAAAATTTAAAAGAAGGAATAATTTCAGCTGGTGCAATTTTAGCTTATTTAGATGAAACGCATCATTTCAATATTCAACATATAACATCTATCCAAAGATTAAGTCAGGATAACTTCGTTTGGATGGATCCATTTACTATTCGAAATTTAGAGTTAGTATATTCTCCGCATCCAAAAGGTGTAACGCTTTTAAATATTTTAGATGATACAGCAACTCCAATGGGTGCGCGTCTATTAAACCGTTGGATGGTGATGGTTCTTAAAGATTTGAAAGCAATTCAAAAGCGTCAAAATATTGTTGAATATTTTTATAAAAATCCTGACGTTCGCTACGAATTACGAGAAAAATTAGGTCAATTAACGGACTTAGAACGTTTGGCTGGAAAAGTATCGACGAATAAAATTACTCCTCGTCAATTATTACAGTTAGGTCAAAGTTTAGAAATTTCTAAAGAAATTAAAGAAATAGCATTAAATTCTAACATCAAAGAAATCTCTGATTTATTCCTTAAAATTGAAAATTTAGATCAATTAACTCAAAAGATTTTTGATTCTTTATCAGATGAACCACCTCATCAAATAGTAAAAGGTAATGTAATTCGTGAAGGTGTTTCTGAGGAGTTAGATAAATTACGTAAAATCCAATTTTCTGGTAAAGATTATTTGGATCAAATGTGTCAGCGCGAAACAGAGCGTACGGGGATTTCTTCCTTAAAAATAGCATTTAATAATGTTTTCGGATATTATATCGAAGTAAGAAATACACACAAAGATAAAGTTCCCGAAGAATGGATTCGTAAGCAGACATTAGTCAATGCAGAACGTTACATTACGGAAGAATTAAAAGAATACGAAACACAAATTTTAGGTGCAGAAGAAAAAATTCTTGCGATAGAAAATCAATTATTTTCTGATTTAATTCAAGAAATAATTACCAAATTATTACCAATTCAGCAGACAGCTAAAGCAATCGCATTTTTAGATGTATTGTCTACTTTTGCTGAAATTGCAGAAAAAAATTCTTATACAAAACCTATTTTAAACGATGGTTTTGATTTAAAAATTAAAGAAGGTCGTCATGCTGTGATTGAACAACAATTACCTCTTGGCGAGCAATATGTTTCTAATAATGTAGAACTGAATCAGATTGATCAACAAATTATCATGATTACTGGTCCTAATATGTCTGGTAAATCTGCATTATTAAGACAAACCGCTTTAATAGTTTTGATGGCTCAGATGGGAAGTTTTGTTCCAGCGGCCTCTGCAGAGATAGGAATAATAGACAAAGTTTTTACTCGTGTTGGTGCTTCTGATAATATATCTTCTGGCGAATCAACATTTATGGTTGAAATGAATGAAACTTCAAGCATATTAAATAATATTTCGGAACGAAGTTTGATTCTGTTGGATGAAATTGGCCGTGGTACTTCAACTTATGATGGTATTTCAATAGCCTGGGCAATTGCAGAGTTCTTACATCAAAACAATATGAAGCCAAAGACCTTGTTTGCTACGCATTATCATGAATTAAATGAAATGACAAAGTCGATGGAACGTATCAAAAATTTTAATGTAAGTATTAAGGAAACTAATGATACGATCTTATTCTTAAGAAAATTAGTTCCAGGTGGAAGTGAACATAGTTTTGGTATTCATGTAGCTAAAATGGCTGGAATGCCAAAAGTTGTTGTAAATCGTGCCAATGAAGTTTTGAAAGTATTGGAACAATCTAAATCTGATGAAGCAATTTCTAACAAAACTGAAAAAATTACGCAGGATAACATGCAATTAAGTTTTTTTCAGTTAGATGATCCAATATTAGAATCTATTCGTGATGAAATTATGAATATAGATGTCAATACTTTAACACCAGTAGAGGCATTAATGAAGTTAAATGAAATTAAAAAGAAATTAGGTAAATAGAACTATGAAAAAATTACTATTAGCAGTTGGTATGATCGGATTTATATCTGCTTGTACTACAAATGCAGTAACAGGTAGAAAAGGAATTAATGTGGTTTCCAACGCCCAAATTTTCCCTCAATCTTTTGCGCAATATCAAGAAGTTTTAAAATCAGCTCAAGTTGAGACAGGAACAGCTAATGCTAAATTAGTTCAAACTGTTGGTGAACGCATCAAATATGCAGCTGATAAATACTATGCTGAAAAAGGCTTATCAGCTCAGTTAGATGGTTACCAATGGGAATTTAAATTATTAAAAGCTAACGAAGTAAATGCTTGGTGTATGCCAGGTGGAAAAGTGGCTGTTTACACAGGGATTTTACCAATTACTAAAAATACTGACGGATTAGCTGTAGTTATGGGCCACGAAATTGGTCACGCTTTAGCGAATCACTCTGCCGAGCAAATGTCACGTCAATATGTTTTAGGTGGAATTGGATCAGTAGTTGGATCGGCTGCAGGAAATACTAGTTGGGGAACTGCATTCGAACAATATTATCCAGTAGTAGGTCAAGTTGGTTTACTATCATATTCGCGTAAAATGGAATTAGATGCGGATGTTACAGGTTTATATTTAATGGCGATGGCAGGATATAATCCAAATGAAGCGATTCCATTCTGGGAAAGAATGTCAGCTGCAGGAAGTGGAGGTACAGTTGAATTTTTAAGTACTCACCCTTCTGATGCAACACGTATTGCTAAAATTAAAGAAGCTTTACCGACAGCAATGGCATACTATAATGCAAGTCCATATAAGGGAAAATAAGAATATATTTTATTCATAGCGAAACAATAAAAGGATTAATTTGATAAATTAATCCTTTTTTATTATTTTTATTTTAAACCACAAAATAAAAAAATGAATAAATTAAGAATTTCTTCTTTCTCTGATTACAAGAAGCAATACAAAGAAAGTATTGAAAATCCTGAAAAATTTTGGGATAGTGTTGCTGAACAATTTGTTTGGAAAAAGAGATGGGACAAAACATTAGAATTTGATTTTTCAAAACCTGAATTTAAATGGTTTCAAGGTGGAAAATTAAACATGACTGAAAATGTTTTAGATCGTCATCTGGTAAAAAATGGTAATAAAACTGCGATTATTTGGGAACCTAATAATCCATTAGAAGAAACAAGAATCATTACTTATAAACAATTGCATGCAAAAGTTTGTCAGTTTGCAAATGTGTTAAAGCGTAATGGCGTACAAAAAGGTGATCGTGTTTGTATTTATATGCCTATGATTCCTGAATTAGCTATCGCTATGTTGGCGTGTGCGCGTATTGGTGCGGTACATTCAATAGTTTTTGCTGGTTTTTCTTCTTCAGCAATAGCTTCTCGTATTAATGATGCACAATGTAAATTAATTGTTACAGCTAATGAAGTATATCGTGGTGATAAGCCTATCAATTTAAAATCAATTGTTGATGAAGCGTTAAAGGATTGTCCTTCTATTCAAACTTGTATTGTTTATCGTCGTGCAATTGAGCCTACGATGATGGTTGGTGGTCGTGATCGTTTTTGGATTGATGAAATGTCCAAAGTTGATGCAGATTGTCCCGCAACAGAAATGGATGCCGAGGATCCTTTATTTATTTTATATACGTCTGGTTCTACAGGAAAACCAAAAGGAATGGTTCATACAACTGGAGGGTATTTAGTCCAAACGGCTTATTCTTTCGATAATATTTTCCAAATGTCAAAAGACGATATTTATTGGTGTACGGCTGATATTGGTTGGATTACTGGACATTCTTATATTATTTATGGACCATTAGCGTGTGGAGCAACAACGGTTATGTTTGAAGGTATTCCGAGTTATCCCGATTTTGGACGTTTTTGGGAAATAGTCGAAAAATTAAAAATCACACATTTTTATACAGCTCCAACTGCTATCCGTTCTTTAGCAAAAGAATCCTTAGAATTTGTAGAAAAATATGATTTATCAAGTTTAAAAGTTTTAGGATCAGTTGGTGAGCCAATCAATCAAGAAGCATGGCATTGGTATAATGATTATATCGGAAAAGGAAATTGTCCGATCGTTGATACTTGGTGGCAAACCGAAACAGGTGCAATTATGATTTCTCCTTTAGCTGGTATTACTTCAACTAGACCAACTTTTGCAACATTACCTTTACCAGGAATTCAACCCGTTTTAATGGATGGAAATGGAAAAGAAATTGAAAATGGTTCTGAAAAAGCTGAAGGTCGTTTAGCGATTAAATTCCCTTGGCCGTCTATGGCAAGAACTGTTTATGGTGATCATCAGCGTTATAAGGATACGTATTTTTCAACGTTTGAAAATGCTTATTTCACTGGTGATGGAGCTTATCGTGATGCGATGGGTTATTACAGAATTACAGGTCGTGTAGATGATGTAGTTATTGTTTCTGGTCATAATTTAGGAACTGCACCTATTGAAAATGCAATTAATGAACATGAAGCAGTTGTTGAAAGTGCTGTTGTCGGTTTCCCTCATGATATCAAAGGAAATGCTTTATATGCTTACGTGATTCTGTATGATAGTTATCAACCATCTGAAGATTTGGTAAAACAAATTAAAGATGAGGTTTCAAAATCAATTGGAGCAATAGCAAAACCAGATAAAATCCAGTTTGTAAAAGGTTTACCTAAGACACGAAGCGGAAAAATAATGCGTCGTATTTTACGTAAAATTGCTGCAGGAGAATCAGATTTTGGTGATATTTCAACATTACTTAATCCAGAAATTGTTCGTGTTATACAGGAAGAAAAAGTATAACAATCGAAATAGAATAAATTTCAAACCAAAAAGCATTACTCAATAAGTAATGCTTTTTTGGTTTTATTTTTTGTAATTTAGGAACTTAAACGTTTAGCTAAAACTATATGAACCAAAATTTATCTAAAATTATATTTCTACTGTTATTAATTTGTTGTCAAAATATTTTTGCTCAGACTTTAGAACTTAAAGTTGTAAAAGATAATAATGGAAGTCATGTTAGTTTTAAAGAAGTGAAATCTGATTCAAGTTCCTTAGATTTAAATGATTTAGACGCTTTTGATATGGAAAATTATAAAAAGCAGATTATAAATGTATTAGATTACGAAATTCTTCAAAAAAATATTATTGGTAAATGGAAACTTATTTCTAATGTATCTATTACAGGCGAAGAAAGTTTAATGTCTACAATTTCTGAAATGACATTTCATTCAAATAATTCTTGGGAAAATATTTCAGATAAAAAGAACATCTTAAGAGGTAATTGGGAAATTAAGCAAGAAGATTTTGGAAATTTACTGATTACTTTAGATAATTCTCAACCTCTACCTTTCACCAAAAAAATGAAAAAAGAATGGATAAAAATTCATGGTATAGAAGTCTTTAATGAATTATTTAGTGAAGAAAATAGAAAAAAAATACAACTTCTTGTCCAGGGAATTACAGAGAATAAATTAGTCTTAGTAAGTTTTGAACCTTATGAAAATGATAATAATGAAATTACTAATAAATTAATTTATCAGACATATATAAAAGTTTATTAATTACAATTAAAATGCAATTTTTCTCATTGAAACTCTTTCGATATAGCCATAGTTTGTAGCATTTTTTTTATTTTTGTAGACTTTTTTAGACGGAATGATCAATATCTCACCAATTTTAGAAACATATTTAGATAACCACACCAATCAAGAACCTGAAATTTTATCACGTTTACGTGTTGAAACTTATCAATGTACAACACAACCACACATGATTTCGGGAGAATATCAAGGTCGATTATTGAGTTTGTTATCGAAAATTTTATTTCCTAAAACAATTTTAGAGTTAGGAACTTTTACAGGTTATGCAACTTTATGTTTGGCAGAAGGTTTAGTAGAAGGTGGGAAAATCATTACGATGGATAAAAATGATGAGTTAGAATATTTATGTCGTAAATATTTTGATGAATCTGATTATGCTGATAAAATTGACTTTCGCGTAAATGATGCACGAATAGAGTTAAATACAATTGAACCAAATTCTGTAGATTTAGCTTTTATTGATGCAGATAAAGAATCATATCCTTATTATTTTGAAAAAGTTTTAGAGTTGTTGCGTCCTGGCGGAGTAATGTTAGTAGATAATGTGCTTTGGTATGGAAAAGTGATGATGGAAGAAGAAGATAAAAAGGATCCTTCGACTAAAATTCTAAAAGAGTTTAATAACTTTGTAGCTGCTGATGAACGTGTAGAATCTTTGATTTTACCTATTCGTGATGGTATAACTTTAATACGAAAGAAGTAATGAAGTATGCAATCTGTCAAGTAAGTGTTTCGCCTTTGCGTGCTGCAGCTTCTGATTCTTCGGAAATGGTTTCTCAAGTTTTATTTGGTGAAAAAGTTGAGATTTTAGAAGAACAAGAAAAATGGTCAAAAATCCGATTAGCTTACGATGCGTATGAAGGTTGGGTTGATCCTAAACAATACTTAGAAGTTACAGAAGAGGAGTATAATCAGGATTTAGCTGAAAAATTTGCAATCAATGCATACAATCAAGCATCAGAAAATGGTTTACCTTTTACGCTAACTTTAGGTGCTGAATTGCGTGCCTTGAAGGAAAATAAAATCAGAATAGGAGAGAAGTGTTTTGAATATTATGGTGTTTATACTTCGAATAAAAAATCGAAAGAACAATTAGTAGAATTGGCTAAATTGTATTTAAACGTTCCGTATTTATGGGGCGGAAAGTCAACTTTTGGGATTGATTGTTCTGGTTTAACACAACAAGTTTATAAACTTGGGGGATACGAGTTGCCTCGTGATGCTTATCAACAAGCAGAATTAGGAGAAGTATTAAGTTTCGTGGAAGAAGCAGAACCAGGTGATTTAGCTTTTTTTGATAATGCTGATGGTAAAATTATTCATGTCGGAATTATTTTAGGAGATTATAAAATTATTCATGCTCATGGAAAAGTAAGAATTGATCCATTTGATTCTAACGGAATTTTCAATACTGATTTACAAAAGTATTCGCATAAATTACGATTCATAAAAAAAATTATATAATAAAAAATCCACTTCAAACGAAGTGGATTTTTTTTATTTTACTATTTTGGATTCCCAGCCATCATATTCTCCTTCGTGTGTCTTAGCTAAATTCATCAATTCTATTGTGATATCATTTATATTTTTCCAATCCAAGAAATCACTCCTTGAAATGGTTAAAGAATAAGGATAATCGCCTAAATTTTTATCATAATTTTCAGCAATCACATTAAAATTATAAGATTTAATATCCGCTTTAAACTTAGTTCGATGAGCTGTTGATTTAAAATAAATCCAATGAGAAATTTCTCTTTCTTTACTTAAATCGTCACCTTGTTCCTCGATAAAAGTAATTAAATCTAAATTCTGAATCATTTGAATTTCATATTCATCAGGATATAAAAAATTTAAATAATGATTCCAATCTTTATCATTTACTAAAGTAATATCAAGGGAATAACTCGAAATAGAAGATGTTAATTGCTGTTTAGTTTTAACTAAATTAAAATTTTTATTGGTGTAAAAATAAAAGATTCTATGTCCGTTTGCAGTTGTTCGTCCTGCGAAATAAATCAAATTATCAGCTAACAAAATAGCTAATAATTTATCTTCTAAATTAACTAAATCATCATGTTCATCATAGCTTGGTAAACCATCTTTTTGTGGATGTTTTAGCTTTATTTTTATTGCTAATAATTGATCAACTTCCGATACTGGAGCGATATTAATTAACTCTAAATCTAAAAAATTCGAGAATTCAATATCATCATATTTTGATATATAAAAACTCCAATTTTCTTCTTTTTGAATATTTTGAGCGAAACTATTTATCGATAATACACAAGAAAATAGAAGAATTAATATGCTTTGATTAATTAATTTCATACAAAACTTTTTCACCTTCAAAAGGTTTTATTGTAGAAATTAAAATTTCGTCTTCCATTGCATCTGAAGTTGTATATCGAATTCCAATTGCACAATCTTTTGAAGTGTTTTTATTGTAATGCACAAAAATTGTTTTTGAAGAATTTGCTTCAATATTTTCAATTTCAAAATTTTGGCAACCAGTTATAAAGATATTTTTTACAACACTATCCGAATTGTTTTTGATTACAATTTTTGAACTATTTATTAAACATAATCCGATGGCTGTAAAAATTGCGATACTTATAAGGGAAATTAAATTCCATAATAAAGTAGAACTTTTTTCTTTGCTTGTATGATTTTGTCTTTTCGCTGCAATAGCGCCACTTATCAAAATTGTAATAACGATAGCTGCAACTCCTAATCCAAAAAATAATCCACCCAAAGCGTATGAAATATCATAAGTAAAATAGTAAGTTGCTAAAAAGATTAACCCACTAATTATTGTTCCGATTGCAATTTTTTTTGCGATTCTTACATTGTTGTTATACATGTACATCATAAGGCGTAAGCTCTAATAAATTGATTTGTTTTTTCTAAAGTAAATTCTTTTTGTTCTTTGTGTGGATTGTGGCCGCAGTCTGAAATCAAGTAATCAATTACTTTTGATTTTACATTTGCTTTAATTTTTTCCACTTGTTTCATCGTGCCAAATTCATCATTTTCACCCTGAAAAATCAGCACAGGAGATTGAATATTTTGAATATTTTTCTCAATATTCCAATTTCTGTAATTTGGATTCAGCCAAGTTTCCATCCACATCTTAAACAACATTTCAGTTTTATCGTCATGATATTTAGACACACGTTCAATTAAATTTGTTGTTTCCAAGGCTTGTTTCGCTTCACGAATTCCTTGTAAAGTTTCTTCTTCAACAAATACATGAACACCTTCTACAATTGTAGCCAAAATATTTTCAGGATATTTAGCTGCATAATGTAATGCGATTGTTGCGCCGTCGCTGTGTCCAAAAAGTATTACTTTTTTTAAGTTTAACTTATTTATCAGTTGGGATATAACATCAGCACCTAATTCTAAATAATTAACGGGCCTTTCTGTAATAGAAAATGGAGATGAGTTGCCATGTCCTTCTCGGTCATACATCAATACATTACAATTGGTAATATTTCCTAAATTTTCGGGAAAGTCTCGCCACAATTTTACAGAACCTAAAGAATCGTGTAAAAAGACGATTGTTGGTAAATTATCATCTATAATATTATGTTGTATATGGTATGAAAGCCCATTGATTTCTATAAAATCAGTTTGTAACATTGGTTGTTATATTCTGGTGATTAAAGATATAAAAAAAGCCCAAATCAAGGTTTGATTTAGGCTTTATCTATTTTGAATAAAAATTATTTCAAGAAATTTTCAATAATTTTTAACGTTTCTTCTTTTGCAGTTTCTAAATCGTCATTTAATAAAATAATATCAAATTTAGGAGCAGTTTCCATTTCGATTCCAGCTTTATCGATACGTTGTTTTAATTTATCTTCACTTTCTGTATTACGAGAAATTAAACGTTCTTTTAAAATCTCTAACGAAGGAGGATTAACAAAAACTGTTAAACATTCATCACCGTAGATTTTTTTAATATTTAAAGCTCCAACCACATCAATATCAAAAATTACAGAGTTACCATCTTTAGTAATTCTTTCAACTTCTGACTTTAATGTTCCGTAAAAGTTATTGGTATAAACTTCTTCGTATTCTACAAACTCATCATTTGAGATTTTTGATTTAAATTCTTCAGGTGTAATGTAATAATAATCTTTACCATGTTCTTCACCATCTCTTTTCTCACGTGTTGTACAAGAAATAGAAAATTGGATATTTTCCATCGTTTCTAAAGCATGTTTTACTAACGTAGTTTTACCTGCTCCTGAAGGTGCCGAGAATACGATTAATTTTCCTTTAGTCATTTTAATATTATAAAACGTTTAATGATTGTTCTTTAATTTTTTCTAATTCATCTTTCATCTGAACTACAATTTTTTGCATTTCGGCATGATTAGATTTAGATCCTAACGTGTTAATTTCACGTCCAATTTCTTGTGAGATAAAACCTAATTTTTTTCCGTTAGATCCATCTTCGTTTAATTGTTGGATAAAATATTCGCAGTTATTTTTAAGACGAACTTTTTCTTCTGTAATGTCTAATTTCTCTAAGAAATAAATCATTTCTTGTTCGTAACGATTCTGATCAATCTCAACTTTTAAATCCTCTAATTTTTTACCAAATCGTTCTTTAATTGTATTAATACGCTCTCCTTCGAATGGCTCAACTTGCGACAATAGATTTAAAATATTTTCAACATAACCAACTAATTCTTTTTTAAGAACATTTCCTTCATCAATGCGGTATTGGTTTAAAGCTTCAATAGCTTCCAGAATTGTTGTACGGATTGATGACCATTCATCTTCCGATAAATCATCCTGTGAATAACTCATTACATCAGGCATACGCATAACAACCGGTAATAAATCTGCATCAGAAATTTCAGGTGTTATTTGTTTGAAATCAGTAATATATTGTTTGATAAGATCGTAGTTCAGTTTCTGTGTTCTAGCGGCAGGATTTAATTCGACTTGCATCGCAAAATCTACTTTACCACGCTGAATTTTTTCAGAAATTATGTTTCTAACTTCTAATTCTTTTTCACGGTAAAAAGAAGGTATCCTTGTGTTTAGATCTAAAGTTTTACTATTTAGGGAACGAACCTCTATTGTGATTTTTTTTTCTGGTAATTCTAAAACAGATTTACCATATCCTGTCATTGATGCGATCATAGAATCGAAATATTATAAGTTGTAAAATTACAATAATTATGTAGATTTAGAATGTTTATATAAATTTTTATCCTTCCGTTACATATGATGTGTAAATGAATAAAAAAAAGACCTTGAAAGGTCTTTTTGTAGGATTAATTTTTATGAATCAAATTTCCATTTTTCCAAACATAGTTTGGTTGAACTTGTCCTTGATAATAAATAATATTTTGAAATTCTGCGGTTGGGAAACTAATAAAATCTGCTTTTTTTCCTTTTTCTAAAGTTCCACGATCAGAAAGATTTAACGCCTTTGCTGCTCTAAAAGTAATGGCTGCTAAAACTTCAGCCATCGATAATTTTTCGAATGTTGCTAAAATAGAAGCTTGTGTTAATAAATCGCCCATTGGTGCTGAACCAGGATTCCAATCCGAAGCTATAGACACACAACAACCAGTGTCTAATAATTTGCGTGCCGGCGAATATTGCATTCCTAATCCTATAGATGCGCCAGGTAAAACAGTTGCTACCACATCTGAAAATGCTAATTCGTGAATTTCTTTTTCTCCAGAAAATTCTAAATGATCGGCACTTAAAGCGTTATATTTAATGGCTAATTTACTTCCTCCTGGTGTAAATTGATCGGCATGTACTGTAATTTCAAAACCTTGTTTTGTGGCTTCATTTAAAAAATAATCACCTTCTTCTACAGAAAATGCTGATTGTTCGACAAAAATATCTACACGATTTGTTAATTGCTTTTCTTTAATAATAGGAAAGACTTCGTTCACCAAAACTTCTAAATATTCTTGGTTTGTTCCTTGAAAATCTTTAGCCTTCATGTGAGCTCCAAGAAAAGTAGGAATTAAATCTATTTCACATTCTTGATTGGCTAAATTGATCCCTTCTAACATAGCAATTTCACCTTCGACCGAAAGTGCATAACCACTTTTAACTTCTGCTGTTGTTGTTCCTTTTTTCGCTAATATTTCGGCACGATTTAAAGTGATGTCTTTTAATTCATCGGCAGTTTTTGCTCTTGTCTGTGTAACAGTAGACCAAATTCCACCACCACTTTCAGCAATTTCTAAATAGGTTTTACCATTCAATCGCATCGCAAAATCTTTTGCTCTATTCCCACCAAAACAGATATGTGTATGAGAATCGATAAATCCAGGAAGAAGAACTTGATCCGTTTCGATTAAATCTAGTTCAACGTTAGGATGATTTTTTTTTAAATTTTCGAATTGATCTACCGCTAAAATTGTGTCATTATCTATTAAAATTCCACCTTCTTCAATAATTTCTAATTGTTCGTCTTTTAAAGCACCTTTAAGTGGTAAATTGGCTAGAGTAAGAATTTGTCGGAATGGACCTATGATTTTCATTTTGTGATTTTTGAGTATTTAGTAGTTAAAAATACAAATAAAAAACCTGCCGATAAAAGCAGGTTGAAAGTTTATTGTGAAACTAAAATAGTTTGTGTTAAGATTGGATCCTTTTTTAATTCGTAATTCGATACGATTTCATTTTTTTGAATTGAATCTAATATTGTCGCTTCTTCATTTACTATATTAAAGGCAGTTCCTTCAGGTTTTATTTCTTCTTTTGGTTTATTATCAAACTTGTAAGTAAAACCTATACCTAATGTTTGTTTAAGCTGTGTTTTCTTTATTTGATTTTCATCGTATAATAAGTTGACAGCAACTTGAGCAGAAATAAATTTATTGACAACAAAATCTAATTGTCCCCAATATGCAATATCCATATTTTGAGGTTTATCTAAATAATTTGCAAAAATTCCGATTCGGTTATCGTAAGAAATTCCTTCCATCACTTGGAATTTATATCGAGCGCCTAAATAAGCACCAAGTTCGAAAAATGAACTATCTCCATCATTTTTCAAACCATAATTCCCTGCATATTGTAAATCTTCGTCCATTACAAAAGTTACACGCGCAGTAAATGGATGAATATTAACTTGAAAATTATCGTTTGGTTTGTAATCAACCCCTAATCCAAAACTTAAATAACCTGGAGCCATAAAGTTTGAAATTTTCTTTTTAGGATCTAAACTATAATCATATCCAGATGTAAATTGTGTTTTGAAATTCATCGCAGCAGCTAAATACCAATTCTTTTTAAAATTGTATCCGTAAGATGAAGTTAAATCGATGATGTCGTTGTTTTTACGAGTTTCTTCGCCTTCGTTGGTTTGTACACCATATCCTAAAATGATACGATTGTCCCAAATATTTTTACCACGAGTTAGATTAAATTCATAATTCAAATTACCGTTTAAAGCAATAGAATTTACACCACCGGCCATCCAATTAGAAAATGCACTTTGTGAAAAAAGTAAAGCGTTATTTCCTGATATAAACCAACCTTCGGTACGGCCATCAAATTTTTGGTCTTTTAAATAGCGTTGGCTATCAGTAGCTACTTTACCATCTTTTACCGTTTGTGCAAAAGCGATTGAAGAAGCAATTAGCGTTAAGGTTAATATTGTTTTTTTTATAGTTGGGTTGATTTTAAAATTCATCTAAAATAGTTTCTGATTTTAAATAATTTGAAGATTCATCCACTTCATCTTTTTCAAAAATCTTCTGATATTTTTTCATATCAAGTGGTTTTTGAATAATGATTAATGGAGATGTATCAAATTGTGTGATTGGTTGTATATATTCTTTTTTATTACGTTTTTTCTTATCGTTTTTCTTCGTGCTATCAAACTTGTAAGTTAATCCAACACCTAATGTTTGTTTAAACTGTGTTTTCTTAATTTGATCTTCGTCATACGCAAGATTTAGAGTTAATTGGGTTGACATAAAGTTATTAATTTTCATGTTTAAAACTCCAGAATACACTAAATCTATATTTAATGGTTTATGAGAATAATTGGAAAATAACCCGATATTATTATCGTAGGTCACATTTTCAAAAAGTTTAAATTTATATCTAGCACCAATATATGCACCAATTTCAAAATACAAAGCTTCATCATCTTCACGCAAACCGTAACTTCCTTTTTTCTGTAAATCTTTATCTAAAACTATTGTAGTTCTTGAGGTAATTGGATGTATGCTTAAAGAAAAATCTGCTGTAGGATTGTAATTTGCTCCGACTCCGACTGTTAAATAGGCAGGAGCAAAAAGATTAGATTTCTTCGTTTTTGGTGTCGTTCCGAAATCATAACCAGGTGCAAACTGAGATCGTAAATTAACGGATGAAGTTAAATACCAACTTTTTTTCCATAAATAACCATACGATGAAGTGATGTTGATATTATCAGTAGTTTTTCTTGTTCCGTTTGTTTTGTTATCAAGAAAACCGTATTCCATAATGATACGATTGTCCCACATATTCCTCTTTTTACGATAATTTAATTCGTAATCGACTTTAGCAATAAATGAAACCGAATTTTCACCTCCAGCAATCCAATTAGAAAAAGTGTTTTGATTAACAGTTAATGTATTTGTTCCGTAGATTTCCCAACCAGACTTTCTGCCAGTTGTATCAACTTTCGATTTTAGAAACTTTCTACCATCAATAATTAGATTACCGTTTGTATCTAAAAATTGGGCAGAAGTAAATACTGATATGAAGATGAATAGTATTGAAATAAAAAATCTCATTCAAAAAAAAATATCTTTGTTTAAAATCGAATAATTTCAAACAAAGATATTTAATATTTTTACTTAAGTCTTTTAAACACTTAATTATTTTGCCATCCTTTGAACCATTTAACTAAAGTATCAATCCAATCCTGACGATCATTTAAACAAGGAATATAAGTAAATTTTTCGCCTCCAGCTTCTAAAAATTCTTCTTTACCTTCCATCGAAATTTCTTCCAAAGTTTCTAAACAATCTGCTACGAATGCTGGTGTGCAAACAGCTATATTTTTTACACCATTGTGTTTAGGAAACAATTCTAAAGTTTCATCTGTATATGGTTTAATCCAAGGATCTCGACCTAAACGAGATTGGAAAGAAGTGTAATATTTATCTTCTGGTAATTGTAAATATTCTGCAACTAAACGTGATGTTTCTATACACTGATTGCGATAAGTCTCAATCGGTAAACCACTTTTACTTGCAGCTTTTAAAGCTTTTTTGTCATGTCGTTCTGGAATTCCATGGTAAGAAAATAATAATTTATCGTAATCTTCAGGTAAATTTTCTTTTATAGAATCTCCTAAAACTTTAATGTAATCTGGGTGATTGTAGAAAGCTTTTATAAACTGAATATTTACATCATTGAATTTCTTTTTTTGAACTTCTAATACTTTATCAGCAACAGTTTCTGTTGTAGACATAGTATATTGTGGATATAATGGAACAACTAAAATATCTCGAACTCCTTGATCGTACAATTGTTGCATTCCAAATTCAATAGATGGATTTTTATATCTCATTGCTAATCCAACAGGAATATCCATGTGTTCTTGAACTTTTTGTTGTAATATTTTAGAATATACGATTAAAGGAGAGCCTTCATCAGTCCATATTTTTTTGTATGCTTCAGCAGAATTTATTGGTCTTTTAGGTAAGATAAATAATTCAACAATCATTTTACGGATAAGCCAAGGAGTATCAATCACTTTCCCATCCATTAAAAATTCTCGTAAATAAGTTCTTACATCTTCAACATTAGTAGAATCTGGCGAACCAAGATTCACTAATAATATTCCTTTACTCATAATTTATTTTTATCTAAAAAAATATTGCGTTCTTTGTAGTCGTAAAACTACGAAGGAATAATTAAATTCTGTCGTAAACGGTTATCATTATAATTTATATCATTATTTATGTCTGATCTATTAAATCCAGATAAAGAATTTTATCCTGATGATGATTTAAACCACGAAAATACCGTCCGTCCTCAAAGTTTTGATGATTTTGCAGGACAAGGGCATATTTTAGAAAATTTAGAAGTGTTTGTAAAAGCATCTAAATTACGTGGTGAAGCATTGGATCATGTCTTATTACACGGACCTCCAGGTTTAGGAAAAACAACTTTAGCCAATATTATAGCCAACGAATTAGGCGTTGGAATTAAAATAACTTCAGGTCCAGTTTTAGATAAGCCAAGTGATTTGGCTGGTTTATTAACAAACTTAGAAGAAAATGATGTGCTTTTCATCGACGAAATTCATCGTATGTCACCTGTTATTGAAGAATATTTATATTCGGCAATGGAGGATTTTAAAATTGATATAATGATTGATTCTGGTCCCAATGCACGTTCAATTCAAATCGGATTAAATCCTTTCACGTTGATTGGAGCAACCACGCGTTCTGGATTATTAACAGCACCACTACGAGCACGATTCGGAATTAATTTTCGCTTTGAATATTATAATGTAGAACTTTTAAGTTCTATTGTCGAACGTTCTTCAGGAATTTTAGGAGCACCAATTGATTTTGAAGCAGCAATAGAAATCGCAGGTCGTAGTCGTGGAACTCCTCGTATTGCGAATGCATTATTACGTCGTACACGAGATTTTGCACAAATCAAAGGAAATGGTAGAATTACAAAAGACATTGCAGATTTCAGCTTAAAAGCTTTAAAAGTTGATGATAATGGTTTGGACGAAATGGATAATAGAATCTTATCAACAATTATCGAAAAATTTAAAGGTGGTCCAGTCGGAATTACAACTTTAGCAACTGCGGTAGGAGAGAACGGAGGAACTTTAGAAGAAGTGTACGAACCTTATTTAATTCAGGAAGGTTATTTAATGCGTACTTCTCGTGGTCGTGTGGCAACAGAAAAAGCTTACAAGCATTTAGGAATTAATTATCGAGGACAAAATCCAATGCAAACGGATATTTTTGATTTATAATTAGAGATAAAATTTAAAATGCATCTTCCAACAGAAGAACATATAAAATTAGAAAGAACCCAACGTATTAAAGCGAAAGCCGAAGCGTTGGGTTTTATTTCTTGTGGAGTGGCGAAAGCCGATTTTTTAGAAGACGAAGCTCCTCGATTAGAATCTTGGTTGAATAATAATTACCAAGGTGAAATGAGTTATATGGCGAATCATTTTGATATGCGTTTAGATCCTCGATTATTAGTCGATGGTGCAAAATCGGTCATTTCATTAGCTTATAATTACTACCAAGATTTGAATCGGAATCCAGATTCGTACAAAATTGCCATGTATGCGCAAGGCGAGGATTATCATTTTGTGGTAAAAGAAAAAGTTCGCGAATTATTAGATTTTATTCAAGAAGAAATTGGTGAAGTTGATGGAAGAGCTTTTACAGATTCTGCTCCAATTTTAGAACATGCTTGGGCGACAAAAGCAGGAATCGGTTGGGTAGGAAAAAATTCGTTGACTTTATCTAAACAAAAAGGATCATTTTTCTTTTTGGCAGAATTAATTTTGGATTTGGATTTAATTTACGATCAACCAATGCAAACGGATCACTGTGGGAAATGTACCAAATGTATTGATGCTTGTCCTACAGAAGCGATTTTACCGAATCGTGTCGTAAATGGAAGTAAATGTATTTCCTATTTTACAATAGAATTGAAAGATCAAATTCCGAATGAAATGAAAGGTAAATTTGATGATTGGATTTTTGGATGTGATGTTTGTCAAGAAGTTTGTCCTTGGAATCGTTTTTCATTACCAACTCAAGAACATCGATTCATTGGAAACGAAAATATAAATCAATTTTCTAAAAAAGATTGGGAAGAAATAACCGAAGATGTTTTTAGAAATATTTTTAAAAAATCGCCTGTTAAACGAACTAAATTTAATGGTTTATTAAGAAATATAAAATTTGTAAAGTCTCTCGAGTAGGAGACTTTTTTTATGGTTTATAATTTGATGTATGTAAGACTAAATTTAATTACTATGAAAAAAATTATCAACCTTTTCGCTCTATTATTTTCAACATTCATATTTGCACAAGTTTCAACAACTCGAATCAATGATTTTCGTTTAGGAATGAAAAAATCTGAACTGGAAAAAATAATTGGTAAACAAATCAATATAAAATTGGAAGATGGATATCCTTCAGGGCCAACACATGTTGTGTATAAAGGAGTCGTTTTAGAAATATTTTTTAATAATTCTTATGATGATAGCGGCAATCAATTAAATGATTATACAATCTATTCTGTTAGTTCAAAAGATAAATCCTTAAAGACATTATCAGGAATTGGAATTGGAAATAGTTTAGATGATTTGATAGGTAAATATAAAGATAAAAATATCGAAATTTCAGATTCTTGGGATGATAATGGGAAACGAGTTAAAACAAAAAGATACTTTACAATAAATGATTATGATGCTGGTACTTATTTAATGTTTACTTTACAAAATGGAAAAGTAATTGATATTTATACATCATATAAAGAAGGTTGTTAATAAAATAGAATAAAAAAAATCCTGACTATCGGTCAGGATTTTTTTATTTATATGTTTCTTGTTTTTTGGATTAAAACCATATCTGCAAGCGTCATAGCAGCCAAAGCTTCCACGATAGGAACAGCTCTTGGAACAACACAAGGATCGTGACGACCTTTACCGTGCATTTCGACCATTTCGCCGTTTGCATTTAATGTTGTTTGTTCTTGCATTAGAGTTGCAACAGGTTTGAAAGCAACTTTAAAATAAATATCCATTCCATTTGAAACACCACCTTGAATTCCTCCAGAGTAATTTGTTTTTGTCGTTCCATCAGGATTAAATTGGTCATTTATTTCAGATCCTTTCATCTCAGTTGAAGCAAAACCTTCACCGTATTCAAAACCTTTTACCGCGTTAATTGATAACATGGCTTGTCCTAAACGAGCATGTAATTTATCAAAAATTGGTTCGCCTAAACCAACTGGCACGTTTTGTATCACACAAGTTACTTCACCACCAATTGTATCACCTTCTTTTCTGATTTCTTTAATTCGGTCAATCATTTGTTCAGCGATAACTAAATCTGGGCAACGAACAGCAGTTTCTTCTATGTTAGAAAAATTATATTTCGAATAATCATTTTCTAATTTTATATTTCCAACACCACTTACATAAGCAGTAATTTTGATGTCAGGAATTATATGTTTAGCAATTGCGCCACCAACGACCCAATTAGCAGTTTCTCTTGCAGATGTGCGTCCGCCACCACGGTGATCACGAATTCCATATTTTTTATCGTAAGTATAATCAGCATGTGAAGGACGATAAATGTCTTTAATATGGTCGTAATCGTGTGATTTTTGATTGTCGTTCGGAATGATAAAACCTATCGAAGCTCCAGTTGTAAATCCATCCATAATTCCAGATAAAAATTGTACAGTATCTGGTTCTTTACGTTGTGTTACAATCGCAGATTGTCCTGGTTTTCGGCGATCTAATTGTTGCTGAATCCAATCAAAATCCAATTGGATTCCGCTTGGAACACCATCTATCACTCCGCCAATAGCAATTCCGTGGCTTTCGCCAAAAGTTGAAATTTTAAATAATCTTCCGAAAGAATTCAAAATGTATTATTTTTCGAATTGGTAAATAAACGCGTTGATATTCATCGTAGCTCCAACTGAAGCCATGATAATTTTATCGTTTGCGTTGAATTGATGAGGTTGTAATTGTCCTTTTGCAATTAAATCAAACATAGTAGGAACTGTAGCAACTGATGTGTTTCCTAAAAACTGAACTGTCATTGGATCTACATTTTCAGGTGCTTTTTTTCCGTATATTTTGTAAAGACGCTGTATCATTGCATGATCCATTTTTGCATTGGCTTGGTGTAATAATATTTTATCAATATCACCAATTTCCAATTCAGTTTCGTCTAATAATTCTTTGATTGCGGGTGGAACATTTTTTAATACGAATTCGTAAACTTTACGACCTTTCATATTAATATTTTTGATTGAACCTTGGTAATCTGGATTCAACGATTTTCCGTTTACTAAATAAGTCATTTCTTCTCCAGTAAAACTTAAAGTCGCGTGGTTAAGAACTCCATATTTGTAGTCGTCTTCTTTTGCTTCTAAAACTACAGCTCCAGCACCATCTGCGAAAATCATAGCAGAACGATCGTGTGGATCAGAAGCTCTTGATAAAGTATCAGAACCAATAACTAAAACTTTTTTAGCAATTTTAGCTTGTATAAATTGGTGTCCTAAAATAAAACTTTCTATCCAACCCGGACAACCAAAAGTCATGTCGTAAGGTTTACATTTTAAATTTTGGATACCTAAATTGTGTTTTACTTTAGCAGAAATAGAAGGCATTATATCAATTTGTCTTCCAACTGGATCAATATCGCCAAAATTGTGTCCAACGATTATGTAATCTAATTCTTCAGGATTTATTCCTGCATCTTCAATGGCTTTTTTTGCAGCAAATGTTGCAATGTCTGAATTTAATAAATCGTCCTCTACATAACGACGTTCTTTAATTTCAGTAATATCTTCAAATTTTTGAGTTATTTCGTGACCTGGTTTTTCTATTTTTTCTCCGTTTTCGTCAAAAAATTCATAATTATGAAAGTGTGAATTTTTAATGATGCGAGTTGGCAAATAGTGTCCTGAACCAGTGATTACAGAATTTATCATAATAATGAATTCAAGTCTTATATTTGAGCAAAGGTAAACAAAACATTAAAATAGAAAATAAAAATATGCCTTAACTCATTTTGAGTTTTATAAAGTAAACGTAATTTAGCAGAATGAAAAAGAATCCATCTTTAATAGGTCTTTTAATGATACTAGCAATTCTAGGTGTAATTGTTTTAGTATATAATTTTGTTTTAAGTAAACCAGATGGTTACGTAATTGATAATCCAAGCGATCAAACAATTAGTTTAAAAATTGATGAAACAGCTTACACAATTGCGCCACAACAATATGTTCGTATTGATTTAGAGAAAGGGAAGCATACAGTAAAATACGATATTAATGGTAAAAAAGTGGATACTTTAATTCAAATTCGTAGAGCTTCAGGTTTATTTAACCCTATACGTAAAGATTATTATGTATTTACACGTCCATATGGGCACAGAGAAAATGTAGATTCTATTTTTGCTTCAAGAAATATTGCAATTGATAATAAAGCATATTTAGGTTTAATTACAAAAGAAGAAGGATTATATATCGAAGATTTTTATTATAACTTAGATCAAGATTATCCTAGAATATTTTTGAAAAGTGGAGAAAAGAAAACTGATTTATCTAAAATCTTTAATAAAGAGGATTTTAAACAATTCTATTTCGAAAACTACCAATAAAATACATAATATAGAAAACTAAAATGGCAAAACACGATAATATTACTCCATACGAAGCATCTGATTTAACTAAGAAAAAACAAGTTGAACAAATGTTTGACAATATTTCGCCGAAATACGATTTATTAAACAGAATTTTATCTGGCGGAATCGATATTCAGTGGAGAAAAGATGTGATTAAAATGGTACAAGCTGCTAAACCAGCTACAATTTTAGACATCGCTACTGGTACAGGTGATTTAGTAATTATGATGGCTAAAAACACGAACGCTCAAATTACTGGTTTAGATTTATCTGCTGGTATGTTAGAGGTTGGTCGTAAAAAAGTTGAAGCTGAAGGATTAAATGATCGTGTAACGATGATCCAAGGAGATTCTGAAAATTTACCTTTCGAGGATAATACTTTTGATTGTATTACAGTTTCTTTCGGAGTACGTAATTTTGAGAATTTAGAAAAAGGTTTGTCAGAAATTCGTAGAATTTTAAAACCAGGTGGAACATTCATTATTTTAGAATTTTCTTATCCTACGACATTCCCGATGAAACAATTATATACTTTTTATTCAAAAAATATTTTACCTGCAATTGGAAAATTAATATCGAAAGATCAGAGTGCTTATACTTATTTACCAGACTCTGTTGCCGCATTTCCACACGGTGAAGAGATGAAAAATATTTTAAAAAGTGTAAATTTTACTCAACCAATCGATAAAAAACTTACTTTTGGGATTGCAAGCATCTATAAGAGTATAAAATAATATGGCTTGTAATACGTTGAACACTATATGAGAAAGAATTTACTAACTGCAATAGCTTTAACTACAGCCACTTTGGTAAGTGCGCAATTTAGACCTAACTCTGATCGCGAATGGAATCGCGTAGAACAGGATGAGAAAAAATTCTCGTTTGGGTACTTTTTAGGTACTAATATTATGTCCTATAAAGTTTCTCCAAAAGCACAGAACAATCATTTACCGAATGGTACAACTGCTGATGATGGAGTAAATAGTAGTGGACTTGTTTATTTAGATCAAGAAAGCAAACCAGGATTCTCAGTTGGTTTGATGGGTAAATTAAGAATGAATGATTACGTTGCAGTAAAAGTTGAACCAGGAGTACACTTTGCTCAAAGAACTTTAATTTTTAAAAATGTAGGGATTACAGAAGAAAATCCAGACATTAATAAAAGAGAAGTTAAATCTACATATTTAGAGATTCCATTATTATTAAACTTTTCAGGAGATCGTTGGTTTAATACAAAACCTTATGTGCAAGGTGGTGTAGCTTATGTAAACAATTTACAATCAAACGAAGATAAAGAAGATGATAATGCTTTAGGTGTCTTCAGAACTAATACACACAACTTTAGCTGGCAAGCAGAAATGGGAATTGAAATTTATTTCAAAAGATTTAAATTAACTCCTTCAGTTAAAGGAATGTTCTTCTTTAATAATGAACTTGTTCCAGACCAAGCTACAACAATTGGTTACGCGAATACTTTAAATTCATTACAAACAAGAGCAGTTGTATTTTCATTGAAGTTTGAATAAATAATTAATAAAACCATAAAGAAATAAATTTTATAACCATGAATTTTGAATTAAATGAGGAACAGTTAATGATTCAACAAGCAGCAAGAGATTTTGCTAAAGCTGAATTATTACCAGGTGTTATCGAACGTGATGAAACTTCTACATTTCCATATGATGCAGTAAAGAAAATGGGTGAACTTGGATTCTTAGGAATGATGGTTGATCCAAAATATGGAGGTTCAGGATTAGATAGTGTTTCTTACGTTATTGCTATGGAAGAAATCGCAAAAGTTGATGCTTCTGCAGCTGTTGTAATGTCTGTAAACAACTCATTAGTTTGTGCAGGTATGGAAAAATACTGTACAGAAGAACAAAAACAAAAATATTTAGTACCATTAGCAACAGGTGAAGTTATTGGAGCATTTTGTTTATCTGAACCAGATGCTGGTTCTGATGCAACATCTCAAAAAACTACAGCTGTAGATATGGGAGATTACTATTTATTAAATGGAACAAAAAACTGGATTACTAACGGAGGTAATGCTTCTACATATTTAGTTATAGCTCATACACACCCAGAAAAAGGACACAAAGGTATCAATGCTTTTATTGTAGAAAAAGGATGGGAAGGATTTGAAATTGGTCCAAAAGAAAACAAAATGGGTATTCGTGGATCGGATACACACTCATTATTCTTTAACGATGTAAAAGTTCCTAAAGAAAACCGTATCGGAGAGGACGGATTTGGATTCGCTTTCGCTATGAATGTTTTAAATGGTGGACGTATCGGAATTGCATCTCAAGCTTTAGGTATTGCTCAAGGAGCTTACGAATTAGCTTTAGAATATGCTAAAATCCGTAAAGCATTCGGTACAGAAATTATTAATCACCAAGGTGTATCTTTCAAATTAGCTGATATGGCAACAAATATTGCTGCAGCTCGTATGTTATGTTACAAAGCAGCATCTGAAAAAGATGCAGGTCAAGATATTTCTATCTCAGGAGCGATGGCAAAATTATTTGCTTCTACAACTGCAATGAATGTTACAACAGAAGCTGTACAAATTCACGGTGGAAATGGTTATGTTCGCGAATATCATGTTGAGCGTATGATGCGTGATGCGAAGATTACACAAATCTACGAAGGTACTTCAGAGATTCAGAAAATCGTTATTTCTAGAGGAATAGCGAAATAATTTAAAACTGAAATTTATCATATAAAAAGGGATTCTAAATTAGAATCCCTTTTCAGTTTGTATATTTGCCCCTGGAAAAAAAATAATCAAAATCATGAAAATCTTTAGATTCGGACCTAAAGGTCAGGAAAAATCAGGTGTTATTATAAATGATAAGAAGTATGATGTGTCTGCTTCAGGTATTATTTATGATGAAGATTTCTTTGGAAATACTGAAAAACAAAAACAATTAGAAAATTATATTAATGAAAACGCAAATCAATTAACTGAAGTTGCTGATGATGTACGTATTGGTACGCCATTAACACGTCCAGGTAAAATGGTTTGTGTTGGATTAAATTTTGAAGATCACGTAAAAGAAACTGGTTTAGAACAACAACCAGAGCCAATTATGTTTATCAAAGCAAATCAATCTTTCAATGGTCCACAAGACGGAATTATGCATCCAAATGGTTCAACTAAAATGGACTGGGAAACAGAATTGTGTTTAATCATTGGGAAGAAAGCAAACAATGTTTCAGAAGAAGAAGCAATGGATTACGTTTATGGATATGCTTTGATCAATGACATTTCAGAAAGAGCTTTCCAAACCGAAAGAGGAGGAACTTGGGATAAAGGTAAAGGATGTGATACATTCGCGCCTGTAGGACCATTTATCGCGACGAAAGATGAAATTGAAGATGTTGACAATTTACGTATTTGGTTAAAGTTAAATGGTGAATTAATGCAAGATGGGAATACAAAAGATTTCATTTATCGCATACCAAAATTAGTTTCTTACTTATCTCAATTCATGTCTTTCTTACCAGGAGATATTATTTCAACAGGATCTCCAGCAGGTTCAGGTATGGGAAAAGAACCACAAATTTGGTTAAAACCTGGTGATGTAATCGAGTATGGAATAGAAGGTTTAGGGTCTACAACACAAGAGATTCTACCATTTAGCAAAGATTAATCTTATTTATTCAAATAAAAAGAGTAATTTTGCATTCGATTAATTCGTTATTGGCGCAAATTGTCTGAAATCTAAAGTTTATTTGGATTGTTCTTTTGTATTTTCAAAAGGAAATTGTACATTTGCACCCCGATCGGATTGTCGGTAATTTATAAAATATTAAAAATCAAGATAGTGGACACGTTAAGTTACAAAACTACATCAGCCAACAAAGAAACTGCTCAGAAAGAATGGGTAGTTGTGGACGCTTCTGACTTATCATTAGGTCGTTTAGCGTCAGGTGTTGCGAAGCTTATTAGAGGAAAGCACAAAACGAACTTTACTCCTCACGCAGATTGTGGAGATAATGTTATCGTTATTAATGCTGAGAAAATTCAATTAACAGGAGGTAAATGGGATGATAAATTATACATCCGCCACACTGGTTACCCAGGAGGTCAAAGATCTTTAACTGCAAGAGAAGTTTTTGCTAAGGATCCAGCTCGTTTAATTGAAAAGTCAGTTAAAGGGATGTTACCAAAAAATAAATTAGGTAGCAAGTTATTAACTAATTTACACGTATTTGTAGGTGCAGAGCACAATCACGAAGCTCAACAGCCAAAACAAATCGATATTAACGAATACTTATAATTAATTCCATGGCAATAGTTCATAAAATCGGTCGTAGAAAGACATCTGTAGCTCGTGTATATTTACAAGAAGGTAATGGAGAAATCTTCATTAACGGACGTGAATTAGCAAACTACTTCCCAACTGCAGTATTACAATACAAAGTTGAGCAAGCTTTTATCTTAACAGGTACAAAAGATAAATACAACGTAGATATCAAAGTATTCGGTGGAGGTATTACAGGACAAGCTGAAGCAATTCGTTTAGCAATTTCTAGAGCTTTATGTGAAGTTGACGCAGATTTCCGTTTAACATTAAAACCAGAAGGGTTATTAACTCGTGATCCTCGTATGGTTGAACGTAAGAAATTCGGTCAGAAGAAAGCACGTAAGAAATTCCAATTCTCTAAACGTTAATTTATTCAATTTATTAAAAAATCCATTTTCCGTTGGTTTAGCATCTAAACAGTTAAGGCGAGATCTGTTCGACCACTTATCTGTTGCTTGTTGAGATAACGGAACGTAAACTAAAAAAAAGAAAATGGCAAAAGTAAATGTAAAGGACTTATTAAATGCAGGTGTGCATTTTGGTCACTTAACAAGAAAATGGAATCCGGCTATGGCTCCTTATATCTTTATGGAGAAAAACGGAATCCACATCATTGACCTTCACAAAACTGCAGTGAAGTTAGATGAAGCATCTGAAGCTTTAGGAAAAATTGCTGCGTCTGGACGTAAAGTTCTTTTCGTTGCAACTAAAAAACAAGCAAAAGATGTTGTAGCTAAGCATGCTGAAGAAATCAACATGCCTTATATTACAGAACGTTGGCCTGGTGGGATGTTAACTAACTTTGTTACTATCCGTAAAGCAGTTAAAAAAATGAACTCAATCGATCGTATGAAAAAAGACGGTACTTTTGAGACACTATCTAAAAAAGAAAGATTACAAGTTGATCGTCAAAGATTATCTTTAGAGAAAAACTTAGGTTCTATCGCTGATATGACTCGTTTACCTTCTGCTGTTTTCATCGTTGATATCGTTCGCGAGCACATCGCAGTTGCTGAAGCTAAAAAGTTAGGTATTCCAATTTTTGCAATGGTAGATACTAATACTGACCCTCGTCAAGTGGATTTCCCAATCCCTGCAAATGACGATGCTTCTAAATCTATCGATATCATCTTATCTACTGTAGCTGATTCTATCAAAGCTGGTTTATCTACTCGTAAAGCAGAAAAAGAAAAAGCAAAAGAAGATAAAGGAGCTGAAACAACTGAAGCTTAACATTAACTTGATGATCAATTCATCGATATAATATAAATTGTAGCTCCTACGTCTTTTTTGATGTATGAGCTACTTTTGTTTCAAATTAAAATAAAATAATAAATAAAAAATATTACTATGAGCTATAAAGCAACAGCCGCTGAGGTAAGTAAATTAAGAAACGCAACAGGTGCGGGAATGATGGACTCTAAAAAAGCTTTAGAAGAAGCTGGTGGAGATTTTGACAAAGCTGTAGAAGTTTTACGTAAGCAAGGTCAAAAAGTAGCTGCTAAAAGAGCTGATCGTGAGTCTACTGAAGGTGCAGTTATCGCTAAAGTTAACGGTGAAGCTACTAAAGGTATCATTATCGCTTTAAACTGTGAGACTGACTTCGTAGCTAAAAACGAAGCTTTCGTAGCTATGGCTAACGAAATTGCTGATTTAGCTTTAACAGTTTCTACTAAAGAAGAATTATTAGCTTTACCATACGCTGGAATTACTGTTGGTGAGAAATTAACTGAGCAAACAGGGGTTATCGGTGAGAAAATCGAAATTGGTACTTTCCAAGTTATCGAAGGAGCTTTAGTAAACTCTTACATCCACGCTGGAAACAAAATTGGTGCTGTAGTTGCTTTATCTGCTAACGTAGAAGGTGGATCTGAGGTTGCTCGTGACGTTGCTATGCAAGTTGCAGCTATGAACCCAGTTGCTTTAGATGAAACAGCTGTTGAACAATCTGTTATCGATACAGAATTATCAATCGCTCGTGAGACTTTAGTTGCTGAAGGTAAACCAGAGAACATGATCGAGAACATCGCTCAAGGTAAATTACAAAAATTCTTCAAAGAAAATACATTAGTACACCAAGCTTCTATTAAAGATGGTAAAACTTCTGTAAAAGATGTTGTAAAAGCGGTTGACGCTAACTTAACTGTTGTTGGATACATCCGTTACAGCTTATAATCTTAGATTTTAAATCTTAATTATATCATAAAAGTGGTGCTTTTTAAGCATCACTTTTTTTATTGGAACAGGTTTTGTATTTGTATAATTAATATAATTTATTATATTTGTTAGGATTACACGCTTATGAAAAGAATTTTACTATTTATTACATTATTAACTTTTTCTATTTCTGGAGTCAAAGCTCAGCAAAATAGCATGAGTAATTCTGGTATTGAACAATCTTCGGTATCTATTTTTCCGAATCCAGCTTCTAGCCAAGTAACAGTTAAGTTAGCTCAGCCTAGTAAGGTTTCTTATATTGCAGTTTATTCTATTATCGGAAACGAAGTTTTAAATAAGAAAGTAGATCAATCAAGCACCTTCAAATTAAACGTACAAAACTTAAGAAAAGGTAAATACATTGTACGAATATTTAATGTAGACGGTTCAACAGAATCGATGTCGTTAATTAAGAATTAAGAACTTTTTTTAATATAATTAAAATGGTAAATTTAGATTTGCCATTTTTTTTTGCTTCAATAGTATGAATAAAATTCTAGCATTTATTATAATTTCTTGCTTTGTTTTATCGTGTCAAAAACAAAATTTGAATACGTTAACCTTTTCTTCAAACACTAAAATGAATTTTATTAATAATGAAATTGATTTATTGAAAGAGATTGATGATGTTAACGAATACTATTTAGTTATACAATCTAAAAATTTAATATATATTATCAATCATTCATCTATAGAAGGTTTAGATTTATATTATGAAGAATTAGGATGTTATAAAAGAGATAATGATAAAGTTATCTTTTTAAAACGATTTGATTCAAAAAATGAAACGTTGACTTTTTTAGATTTTGGCAAAGAGAACTGTAATTTAAGTTACGAAATCTTAGCTTATGGCGAATATCCAGATAATAAATATTTATTAGGTTCCATTTATAAAGTGAAAAATAATGGTTTTCAGTTTGTAAAGCGAGGGAATATTTATAAAGATAATCGCAAGGACAAAATATTTTGGTTTCGTAAATTTAGGATGAAAGAACCTAAGCCCGAACCAAGAATTAACAACAATTTAGAATAAAAAAAGCTGCCAAAATTTGGCAGCTTTTTATCAATAAGATGATTTGAATTTATTTTTTGATAATTTTCTTAGTTACAATAGTGCCATTATCTAAATGAATGGCTAAAATGTAAATTCCTGCAGGATATTGTGCAATACTAAATTTATCTTTTAAATCAGATTGAATTAACATTCCTTGAATGTTATATAAATTTGCTGATTTAAATTGTTTACTGATAATATTTACAACATCTGTCGATGGATTTGGTGTTACATCAACTGTGATTTCTTCTTGAACGTAATTTGTCGTATTTAAGAAGTTACCCCACGTATTTAAAGCATCTTGTCCTCCCCAAGCTAAAGTCGCTAAATAAGGATTGTCTATAAATGGATTTCTATTTCCTTGAGCTTCTGCGATAACTTCGTTACGAACTAATTCATATTCAGAAGGTGGATCAATTGCATTCCATTTTAAGAATAAATCTGGCATATTAGGATTTGCAACGTTTGTAGGGTCATAAGCAATCACATTTGCTGCACATAAAGTACCTAAAGCCGAGTTAGTTTGATTGTAACGAATATGCATATACATTATAATACGTGCAATATCACCAATCCACTCATCTCCTGGGTAAAAAGCTGATCCGCCAACTGTTGTTGCATTACCAGTATTTTCTGTATATAAACGATTTCCTCTAGAACTATTCATTTGTCTATCTACCGCTCTTAAATTATGAGCATCTGTACCAGTTCCTGGATCATCTGTAGACATACGAGGAACAGCTAAAGATTGTGGATAAACGTGTTCTCTTTCCCAACGACCTATACAGCTACCACAACCACCATTATTTGTATCCGAAATAGATCTTGTGCGGTCATTCTTTTTATCTTGGTCATTGTCATCATAACCATATATTAATAAAACTTTGTTTTGATCATTAGGATCTAAATCTGCTTGTTTTAATACATCCCAAACACCAGGCGTGTATCTTAAAAAAGTAGTATGTTTTGCGATAGTTAAATCAGATAATTCAGCTTCAATATCTTCTCTTACAGAGAAATCAACACCATCATAATACGAAGGTATCTGAGCGATACCTAAAAAGGGTAATAAAAAAAATAATAGTTTTTTCATTGAAATTTTTTAAAATCAGGCAAAATTAATCATTTATAAATTTAATTAAGCAGATATTAATCAGTTGATAATGAATATTTTTTATTTTCTTAATTGTTATAACCTAATGTTTTAGTGAATTGTTTTGGTGTAATTCCGTATTTCTTTTTAAAGGCTGTAATAAAATGTGATGGATTTTCATAACCTAGTTCAAAAGCAATATCCTTAACTTTTAATTCTCCTTCTTCTAAACGAGCTTTTGCAATTTCTAGTTTTTTATCTAGAATTAAACCATATACAGTGTTATTGTATAATTTTTTAAAACCATCTTTTAGTAAATATTCAGATATCGAATATCGCTCAACAATTTCTTTAATAGAAGGTGGATTAATTAAATTATCAAGTAGCATATTTCTGATTTCTTTAATTTTTTTAGCCTGAATGTCATTAGAAATAAAAGGATTTTGTTCCGTTTCTTCCATCGTTGGACTCGAAAAATACAAGGTAAATAACTCATACATTTTACCGATTAAATATAATCGTTCAAATTGTGGAGCCATTTTGTTTTCTTCAATTTGGCTTAAAGCTAACTGGATCTGAGGTGTCGAAATTTTTTCTTGATAAAATTGTTTCAAATTTATATTTGATATAAAATTATCTTGTATACCATGTTCGGCAAATAATTGATAAAGTTTTTCAATCGATAAAACAGCGATACATACTTTACTATCTGCGTGAATATTTAAACTTAATGGTAAATCCAAAGCAGGATAATAGAATAAAAAACTACGGCCTTCTGTTAAATTGATTTTATATATTCCATTATTAAAATTAAATGTAAGGGAACCCTTGGTACAAAAATAAAATTGTATATATCGTTTGTCAATACCCTTTAAAATGGTTTCAGTTGCAGCCGTATTGTTGTCTAATAGAGCGATGTAAACGTCTTGAGAAACTTTATATTCTTTTATTATACTTTTATGGGTATTTTTTATATTCATAGTATTTAATGAGATTAGTCATGAAAACAATCGGTTTAGATGTGAAATCACTCTTAATAATGGATTTAGATCAAAAATAGTTATTTATTTATAATAATTCTAAAAAAGCTAAAATTAATTTTTAGCGTTATTTTTTTGTTTTATGGGTATTTTCTGTTCTCTGTTTTAGAGTATTTTTGTCACAGTTTTTACAGAGAATGACAATTAGAGGAAATAAAGAAGAGCAAAGATTTTATGTGATCGGAATTAGCTACGAAAAAGCTGATGCCGAAACACGTGGTAAATATACGTTTTTCCCAGAGCAGGTAGAAGCATTTACAAAAGATTCTCAAGCCAACGGGCTTGAAAATTTCTTTGTTGTATCAACATGTAATCGTACAGAGTTTTATGGATTCGCAGACAGCGAAGATCAAATGGTAGAACAATATTGTAAGTTTACTGAAGGTAATGCAAATGAATTCCGTCAATTTATGATGGTGAAGGAAGGTGAGGAGGCAATTTCTCATTTATTTCGTGTTTCATCAGGTTTAGAAAGTCAAATTTTAGGTGACTTTGATATTATCGGTCAAATTAAAATTTGGTTCGTTCGTTTCAAAAAAATGGGCGCATCTAATGCCTTTTTAGAGCGATTAGTTAATACAGCTATTCAGATTTCTAAAAAAGTTAAGAATGAAACTTTTTTAAGTAACGGATCTGCATCTGTTGCTTACTCTGCTGTAAACTTTATTCAACAAACACAACCAGATTTAACTGGTAAAAATATTTTACTTTACGGAATTGGGAAAATTGGACGAAATACTTGTGCCAATTTGGTAAAACAATATCCTACAACAAACATTACTTTAATCAATCGTACAAAAGCAAAAGCTGAAGCAATTGCATTAAAGCATCATGTAAAAGTAAAAGACCACAGCGAACTTCAGGAAGAATTAAAAAATACGGATATCTTAATTGTAGCAACGGGTGCATCTGTGCATACGATTACAGAAGATATGATTCCTTATGATAAACAGATGATTATTATTGATATGTCTGTTCCAGAAAACGTAGTTCATACATTAGCATCACGTGAGTCGATTCAATTAGTGAATGTCGATGGACTTTCGAAAATGGTAGATGATACAATCGCTCAGCGCCGTAACGCGGTGCCTGAAGCGATTGCTATTATTGATGAATATTCTAAGGAATTCTATGAATGGTTAGAGAATCGTGAATTTGTTCCAGCAATTCAATCGTTTAAAAGTAGATTAGAATTCTTACAAAAACACGAATTAAATAACCTAAGAAAAGATAATATCGAAATATCTGAACAAGAAATCATGTTAACAAACAAGTTAATGCAAAAGATTACGAATCAATTTGCATCATTCTTGATTGAAAACCGTGATGATTCTAAAGAAACAATCGAGTTAATCGAAAAAATGTTTCATTTAAAACAAGCATAATACAAATGAAAACGATAAGAATTGGTACGCGTCAAAGTCCTTTAGCACTTTGGCAAGCCAATAAAGTAGCTTCTTTATTAGAAGCAAAAGGATGTGCGACCGAAATTGTTCCGGTAACTTCTGAAGGTGATGATAATTTAAAACAACCAATTTATTCTTTAGGTTTAACAGGTGTTTTTACACGTTCTTTAGATATTGCTTTATTAAATGATAAAGTAGATATTGCAGTACATTCTTTAAAAGATGTTCCTACTGTTTTACCAGAAGGATTAGAATTAATCGCCTACCCAGAACGTGCCAATTCTAACGATATCTTAGTTTATAAATCAGAAGATATTTTCGAGAAAGAACACCGTACAATTGCGACAGGTTCTTTACGTCGTAAAGCTTTTTGGAATCATAAATATCCACAAGATATAGTTGTAGATTTAAGAGGAAACGTACAATTACGTTTACAAAAATTAATTGATAATGATTGGGACGGAGCTGTTTTTGCTTTTGCAGGATTAGATCGTTCAGAAATCTTAGAAGAATTAAAAGAAAAAAATCTTCACTATAAAATCATTGATTGGATGGTGGCAGCGCCTTCACAAGGAATTTTAGGGATTGTTGTAAAACAAGGTTTTGAAATGCCAAGTTTAAACGATGAAGAATGTGAATTATTCGCTACTGTAGAACGTCAATTTTTAAATGTTTTAGAAGGAGGTTGTACAGCACCAATTGGAGCTTTAGTAGAGAAAAAAGATGAAAATACATATTCTTTTAAAGGAGCAGTTTTATCGATTGATGGACAAGAAATGTTAACAATCGAAAATGAATTCCAAAAAGATGAATACGTAAACAAAGGACGCGAATTTGCTGAAGAATTAATCGCAAAAGGAGCGGCTGAAATGATTACAAAAATTAAACAAGAAATAGGACAACGTTAATGATACAATCTGTATTATTTACTAAAGAGATTAATAAAGATTGGTTAATCGATCAATTAGGCAAAGAAATACTAATTGATTGTCGGCCAACTTTACAAATTGATTTAACGGATGAAACAATAATTCAAAATCAAATTAATCCAAATTGTAAACAGTTTATCATTACAAGTCAAAATTCAGTTAAAGCCATTCAAAATTTAAATTTGGAAGGCGATTTTTATGTAGTAGGAAAGAAAACTGCTTCTAAACTGAGAGAATTAAATTTTAACGTGGTTTTGGAAACGGATTATGCTAAAGAATTGGCACCCGAACTTCTAAAAATCGAAACAGATAAAAATTGGAATTTTTTCTGTGGAAATACACGTCGAGATTTATTGATTGATGAATTAACGTTGAATAATCATTCTGTAAACGAAATTATTACTTATCAATCAACACCTGTTTTTTACAAAGTAGAACAAAACTATGATGCGTATGTGTTTTTCAGTCCATTATCGTTCCAAAGCTTTGTTAAAAACAATTCAATTCCAACAAATTCAACTATTTTTACAGTAGGAAAAACAACGACTTCAGAGGTCGAAAAAGTGTATATCAATCACAACATTATTACCGCAGAAATTCCATTGGTAGATGTTGTTGTTAACAATATAAAACATTGCATTAATGATTAAAAATGATTTGCTTTTAAGAGCATTAAGAGGAGAAGAAGTAGAGCGTCCACCAGTATGGATGATGCGTCAAGCTGGTCGTTATTTACCAGAATTTATCGAATTAAGAGATAAATATGACTTCTTTACGCGTTGCCAAACGCCAGAATTAGCAGCAGAAATTACTGTACAGCCAATTCGTCGTTTTCCATTAGATGCAGCTATTATCTTTTCAGATATTTTAGTTGTTCCTCAAGCAATGGGAATGGATTTTGAAATGAGACCAGGAGTAGGACCATGGTTAGAGAATCCGATCCGTACGTTACAAGATGTAGAAAATATTCCAGTTGTAGATGTTGAAGAAGAATTAGGATACGTTTACGCTGCAATGGATTTAACGAAAAAAGAATTAGATAACAATATTCCATTAATTGGATTTGCAGGATCACCTTGGACAATCTTATGTTATGCAGTAGAAGGGCAAGGTTCTAAATCTTTCGATAAAGCAAAATCTTTCTGTTTCAAGAACCCAATCGCGGCTCACATGTTATTAGAAAAGATTACACAAACAACGATTGATTACTTATTAAAGAAAGTAGAACATGGTGCAAATGTGATTCAGATTTTTGATTCTTGGGGTGGAATGTTATCTCCAGCTGATTACGATGAATTCTCTTGGAAATACATCGAAAGAATCGTGAACGAAGTTTCTAAAGTTGTTCCAGTTACTGTTTTTGCGAAAGGATGTTGGTTTGCTTTAGAAAAAATGGCAGATTCTAACGCATCAGGTTTAGGAGTTGATTGGACAATTACACCAGAATTAGCACGTCAGTTTACAGGTAATAAGAAAACTTTACAAGGTAACTTTGATCCTGCTCGTTTATTATCTCCACCAGAGAAAATTCAAGAATTAGTGGTTGATATGATTGATCGTTTCGGAACTCAAAAATATATAGCTAATTTAGGTCACGGAATTTTACCTAATGTACCAGTAGAAAATGCACAAGCTTTTATCGAAGCAGTTGTAAATTATAAGAAAAAATAGTAGATTTTATCTATATCATCTTAAAGAGCTCATACTTGAGCTCTTTTTTTATGTATTTAACAAAATATTGATAAGAAATCCTTTCATAATCAAGTAAAATTGCTATATTTTAGCTATAATTAATATAACAACATAATTCTCAAAATGAAAAAGCATATATACATAGTTGCAATTCTTGGAACAGCACTATTTTTTCAATCGTGCGAAAATACTAAAAATGGTGGAACAACAGAGACACCAACAGCAGGAGATTCTATTGTAGAAGTTGATTCTATAAAAGTTGAAGAAAATGTGGGTAGCCCAACAGATGTAAAAGCTGATCCAGGTATTTATCAAATTAAAACGTTGAAATATGGATATGATGAATTATCTGATTATATTGATGCTAAGACAATGGAAACGCACTATGGTAAACATTACTTAGGATATATTAATAATTTGAACACCGCGTTAAAAGATGCTGATATTAGTGAGAGCAATATCGTAAAATTATTAAATAATGAATCTGCAATGAAAAACAATGCGATTCGTAATAATGCTGGAGGATATTACAATCACCTATTGTATTTTGATATTATGTCGCCAACTCCAACTAAATTAGATGAAAAGGGTGCATTATTAACTAAAATTAACGAGAATTTTGGTTCAGTAAATGAATTAAAAGCTAAGTTAAAAGAAGCGGCTACAAAAAGATTTGGATCTGGATGGGCTTGGTTAATTGTAAAAGAAGATGGTTCTTTAGCAGTAACTTCAACTCCAAATCAAGATAATCCATTAATGGCGATTGCCGAAGAAAAAGGAACTCCAATTTTAGGTATTGATGTATGGGAACATGCTTATTATTTAAAATATAAGAATTTAAGAGCTGATTATGTTGATGCTTTCTTTAATGTTTTAGATTGGAAAGAAGTTGAAAACAACTATAGCAAAGTAGCTAAATAATAGATTTTATATATATATGTTTAAAAGCGATTTCCAACGGAAATCGCTTTTTTTATTTAAGTTTTGTCGAAAAATATAACCAAAAAAAATCCCCAATCATTTGATTGGGGATTTTGAAGTATGTTGAATAAAAATTATTCTTCAGTTTGTGCTTCTTCAGTAGCAACTTCTTCTTTAGCTTGTTTTTTCTTATCCATTGCGTAGATAGGATTGTCAAAGTTAAAGATAGAACCTTCTTCTTTATTAGCGTTAGCTGCTTTTTCAGCATCTAATTTAGCCATTTCAGCTCTAGTTTTAGCTGCTTCTTCAGCTGCTTTGATAGATGCTGCATCTGGAATTACTGCGAAATCGAAATCAACTTCAACAGTTCTGTGGAAACGTACTTTAGCAGTATATTTTCCTAAACGTTTGATAGTGTTTCCAGGGATTTTGATGTTTTTCTTTTCAATTTCAACACCAGCTTTAACTAATTCAGCTGCTAAATCAGCATTGTTAACAGATCCAAATAATTTATCTCCGTTACCAACTTTAGCTTCTAAGTTAATTACTAATCCTTCTAATTTAGAAGATTTTGCTGTTGCATCAGCGATTAATGCAGCTTCTTCAGCTTTACGAGCTTCTAAAACTTCATTTAATGCAGTTACATTTTTAGGAGTAGCAACTGATGCTAATCCACGTGGAATTAAAAAGTTACGAGCGTATCCAGGTTTTACTGAAACAATTTCGAATTCAAAACCTAAACCATCTACATCTTGTCTTAAAATTACGTTCATGATAAAATTTCTTTTAGGTTTTTAATTATTTTAATTGGTCACCGATAAATGGCATTAATGCTAAGTGACGTGCTCTTTTAATAGCTTTAGAAACTTTTCTTTGGTATTTTAAAGAAGTTCCTGTGTAACGACGAGGTAAAATTTTACCTTGCTCGTTTACGAATTGTAATAAGAAATCAGCGTCTTTATAGTCAACGTATTTGATTCCGAATTTTTTGAAACGACAGTATTTTGAGTTTGATTGTGTTTCAATATCTAATGGAGATAAGTAACGGATTTCTGATTCGCTACCTCCTGCTGCTTTTTTTGCTAAATCGTCGATTGCCATAGCTTTGATTACTTGTTAGAGTTAGACTTTAATTTTGTTCTACGCTTTTCAGCCCATTCGATACCGTGTTTGTCTAATTTCACAGTTAAGAAACGGATAACACGCTCATCACGCTTGTAAGCAACCTCTAATTGAGATACTAAGTCAGCATTTTCAGTTTTAAATTCTACTAAGTGGTAGAATCCATTTCTTTTGTTTTGAATTGGGTAAGCTAATTTTTTTAAGCCCCAATTTTCAGCAGCAACGATTTCACCTCCGTTAGAAGTAACGAAATCATTGAATTTATTAACTGCTTCCTCTACCTGAGAGTCAGATAGAACGGGAGTTAAAATGAAAACAGTTTCGTAATTTGTCATTTTAAAATTGTTTTATTATGATTAATACTTTTTTTACGAGGGGCAAATATAAGAAGATTTATTTGAATTATCTTACAATTGATTAAATTTTTATCTAACAACATTTTAAAACCATTATTTGTTAAATCAATAATTAAATAGTTAAATTTTATTGAAAAAAAATAATAGAATGCTTGTTTTTTATAAAAACAATGTTACTTTTGTGTTTATAAAAGGCTAATGGCTTTTTCATAGGTTTAGGTTGGTTAAGGTTAAAGCCCTCACTTTGTGAGGGCTTTCCTTTTTTTACAAACGAAATTTTATCGTTTAAAATTTTATTAATTAAATATATAATAAAAAAACGAGTGAAGTAATTCACTCGTTTTTTTATTATATCATGATATGTTTTGTTAAAATAATTGATATGATAATCCCCAAAACATCGGTAAATTAAACGGACCATTGTTTCTTCCAAAGCTTGGAATTACTAATGGATCAATTCCTTCTTGTTTCTTACTTGCAATATAAACCGCTGGATGAATAGAAAAATCGGCAAATAATTTTTTGTACAATTTTACTCTTCCACCAATTACAACTTCAACCCAATAAGAATTTACGCTTGCTTGTTCTTTAGAACCTTGACCAAGGTTTTGATTGGTGTATATATCTTTAATCGGATATGAATTAATTTTCTGGTTATAGGCTGAATATGCTAAACGTCCACCGATATAGAAACCATTTTCAGAATTATTAGGTTCTTGTATAATGAAATAATTAACTCCAACTTTTCCGAAAAACCCGTCAACTTTTACATCCCAATGATTTTCTTTAAAAGTATTTTTCTCAAAACCAAACTCTGCTATTGCATGAATCTTTGGTTTAATTTGATAGCTAACAAATGCTTGTGCACCTTGTTTATCCGAAAAAATAGTTTGTACTGGTGTTGAAAAATCGACACCTACATAAAAATGTTTGGGATTTTTGATTGTTGCAATACTATCGTTGGCTACAGTGTCTTTTACTGTTTCATTAATTTGCGCAAAAGCAAAATTAATAGCGACGAGGTTCAGCAAAAATGTTAAGATTAGTTGACGTTGCATCATCTATAGTTGTATTAACGATTTCTAAATTTTGAATCCAATTGTTGGTAGTTGTAAAATTAGCATCTTTATAATAGATCCCAAATCCACATGCTTTAGAATTGTATTTATTATCAATTTGATAATTTACATAAATAATATCCTGTGGCGCTTGATGAGTTGTTACGATTGTATCATTTTCATTAATAAAAGTAGTCTTATAGGTAGAACCTTGTTCTAAAACATACTTAATCGTACGATTTTCTGTCGATAAAATAGGTAAATTTAAAACTGTTAAATCTCTTTCGTTACTACCAGACTCAATTAAAATGGTGTCATTAATATAGGCACTATAAAAGATGGTATCTTCTAATTCAGTATCTGAGTTAGGGTAATACATCTTTAAGGTAACATAGGGCGCTTCTTCTGCTAAGCAGATATCATCAGGCTCGCAGCTTGTAAGTGTAAACACTCCAAGCGCAAGACCTAATAAAGTTATATTTTTTATGTAATTACAATTCATAGGATAATGAGTGATTTAAATTCGCTCCAAAACTACGATATTTTCAACATGATGCGTCTGTGGAAACATATCAACAGGCTGAACTTTAACAATTTTGTATTGATCTTTCATTAATTCTAAATCACGAGCTTGTGTAGCAGAGTTACAAGAAACGTAAACAACACGCTTAGGATTCATGAATAAAATGTTTTCAACAACTTTTTTATGCATTCCATCACGAGGTGGATCAGTAATAATTACATCAGGAATACCGTGTTGCTCGATAAATTCTTGATTTAAAACATCTTTCATATCACCACAATAAAAATCACAGTTTGTAATTCCGTTACGTTCAGCAGCAGCTTTAGCAGCTTCAATTGCTTCAGGAACAGATTCTATACCAACTACTTTTTTTACTTTTTTAGATACGAATTGTGCGATTGTACCTGTACCAGTATATAAATCATATACCAATTCGTTTCCTTCTAATCCTGCAAAATCACGCGTAATTTTGTATAATTCATACGCTTGGGCTGGATTTGTTTGGTAAAATGATTTTGGACCAATTTTGAAGTTTAAATCCTCCATTTGTTCCATAATATGATCTTCGCCAGCAAAAACTTGAATATCTAAATCGTAAACAGAATCGTTTTGTTTTGGATTAATAGCATATAATAAAGAAGTAATTTCAGGAAACTTATCTTTTAAGTTTTGTAAAAATGCTTCAATATTTTCTTTTTCTTCGCGGAAGAATTGAACCAATACCATTAATTCTCCGTTTTGAGAAGTACGAATCATTAAGGTACGTAATAAACCTTCTTGATTTTTTAAATCGAAGAAATCTAAATTATGTTCTAAAGCAAAACGTTTTGCTTCTAAACGAATAGCATTAGATGGATCACGTTGTAAGTGACATTTTGTTACATCTAAAACTTTTGACCATGCGCCAGGAATGTGGAATCCTACGACATCACGATCGTTAAAATCTTTACCAGAATTAATTTCTTCTAAAGTTAACCAACGTGCATTAGAAAATGTAAATTCTAATTTATTACGATAGAAATATTGTTCTTTAGAACCTACAATATAATCTGTTTCGTTTTCTATATCTTTAAATCCACCAATGCGAACTAAATTGTTTACTACTTCGTCGTGTTTAAATTTTAGCTGAGCATCGTAGCTCATATCTTGCCATTTACAACCACCACAAACTCCAAAATGCTCACATTGAGGTTCTACTCTAAATTCAGATTTTTTATGGAAAGCTACTGCTTGTCCTTCTAAATAACTGCTTTTTTTCTTTAAAACGTGTACATCTACAACATCTCCAGGAATAGCACCTTTAATTAAAACTGTTTTTCCTTCCTCTGTTTTTCCAACAGAAACACCTTTCGCACCTGCGCGTAAAACTTCGATGTTATTTAAGATGATTTTTTGCTTCACTTTTCTTCCCATGCTGCAAAGATAATGATGTAATTGAAATATTGAATCATTCTAAAAAATAGAATCAATTTATATAATCTATTTGATACAAAATCAGTTAAAATAATGAGATTCAATTTTTAACTAAAATTAATATTGTATTTTAGTTGAAATTATATACTTAAAATTATGAATTACACGTTATTAGTTTGGTTTTTTCTATGTTTTAATTCGTTGGTATATGCTCAGTATGTAGAACCAGAAAAAAAGGATAAAGAAGCTATATTGAAAAAACAGAATCAAAAAATTATTTATCCAAAACAACAATTTGATTCAATCACTGCAAAAAATATGTTAGCTATAGGTAAAGGTAAAATTAAAGGTGTAGCTTTTACTAGAGCAAGACAAAATAAAAATTTTGGATTAAAAACTGGAGAGAAAATTTATGCAAATAAAATTAAAGTTATTTTGTTTCCTGTGACGCCTTATTTTGAAGAATATTATACTTTATGGAAAGATAAATCTAAAAATAATCCTAAAAGAAATACTTACGTTATGATGAGTAACGATGCGACTCGTTATCGTTTAGAATCTATTACAAACAGTAGTGGCGAATTTACTTTTCCAGATATGAAACCAGGTAAATATTATATTTATGGAACATTAGATTATACGACAACTTATACAGGAAATGAATATACAGGAAGTGCTTATAATGGTTATGGAGGTCGAACAGATTATTATTCGCCTTATGAATATTATAAGAATAGCAGTGAATTTCTTGAATTATTTATAGAAGTAAAATCGGATGGGGAAATTGTCAATGTAAAATTGAGATAAGCATAAATAAAAAAACACTTAAATATTTAAGTGTTTTTTTTATTTATTCTTCTAATAATTTCTTGATATCTTCTATAACCATGGTAACGTCTGGATGATAAGTTCCACTTAAAGATGGATTAACACCAGCTTCGTCGGAATAATTCAAACCTGAATAATATAACTTAGGAATACCATGACCGTTCACTCTTGATCTAATTTTTCCTTGTTTATCAACCAATGCAAATTGACCACTGTGATCTAAACTTTTGGCTTCATCTTTTGCATCACCCAAGTAAATATTAAATTTTTTGCTTACTTCTTGTATATAATCACGTTCTGCAGTTAGCATAAACCAATTCGGAGATTTAGCTTGAATTTGTTTATAATGTTCTAACAAACGTTCAGGAGTATCGCGTTTTGGATCAATCGTGATAGAAACAATTCCAAATTTAGGATCGTTAATAGAATCTTCAATAATTCTAAGGTTTTGCTTCATCACAGGGCAAATTGTAGGACAACTTGTAAAGAAAAATTCTACTAAGTAAACTTTTCCCAACATGTCGCGATCTGTGAATTTTTCACCGTATTGATTGGTCATTTCAAAACTCGGCACATCCATAATCTTGACTAAATCACTATCCGATTTTGAATTGTTCCAAAATATGAAACCAACAACTAAAATAATTATAGCAATTACTCCAATTAATTGTTTATTCATTGATATATTGTTCTGGGTTTTCTAAGAATTTTTCTTTACACATGGTGTTACAAAAACCGTAAGTTTTTCCTTTGTAATCTGCCGTATCTTTTAAATAATCTGCCGTAGTCATTCCACAAATAGGATCTAATTCATTTACAACTTCTACATTTAAAGCATTACCAGCAGACATATCTTTGTGTGCATGTTCCATAACTTGTACGTCAACATCATTTTCGTTTTTATTTTCTTTGGTACAAGAAAAAATTGAAATGGATAAAGAGATAATTGATAATATTTTAATCATTTTCATTTGTCAATTGTTTAAGAATTTGATACAAATTTAGGTTGTATTTATGTATTAAAAAATGATTTACTACATTCTAAATCATAACATTTCTTAAATTTTAATGATTATTTATTCACTCTCAAAAAGATTAAGTATTTTTAATAGAGTTAGAACCAAATAATTAAAAAAATGGCAGAATTTGATATAAATGATTTAGAAAAGATTAGTACAAAACAACAAGTAATAGACTTTTTAGTTGAACACGATATTATCAAAGAGAAGAAATTTAGAAAACAATTAGAGTATGATAAATTAGTATCCGAACTACAAGTAGAGTTGGTACGATTACAATCATATGTCGTAGATAATAATAAACGTGTTTTAGTAATTTTAGAAGGTCGAGATGCAGCTGGTAAAGGTGGAACGATTTCTCGTGTAACGCAAAACATGAATCCAAAGAAATATAGAGTAGAAGCATTGCCGAAACCAACAGCGGTAGAAGATGGTCAATGGTATTTTCAACGCTATTTACAAAAATTACCCAATCAAGGTGAAATTGTTTTCTTTGATCGTTCGTGGTATAATCGTGCAGTTGTAGAACCTATTTTTGGTTTTTGTACAGACGAACAATACGAAAAGTTTATGCAACAGGTAAATGTGCTTGAACATCTTTTAGTGGAAGATGGAATCGAAATTATCAAAATATATTTATCTATATCGAAAGAAGAACAAGCTGAAAGGTTAGAAGAACGCAGAACAGATCCATTGAAACAATGGAAATTGGGTAGTTTGGATAAACAAGCACAAGACAAATGGGACGATTACACAAAATATATTGATTTATTATTTGAAAGAACGGGAACGAAAGAAAATCCGTGGATAGAAATTAAAACGGATAGTAAAAAAGAAGCTCGTTTAGCGATGATGAAGTATTTGTTATGTAACATTAAAGGTTTTGATGCGAAAGGAATAGAAGCAAACGACGAAGTAATAATTAAACACGATTAAATATGTTTAAGATTTTAGCACGATTTAATACAGTTATCGAAGCTGATATTGTAAAATTATTATTAGAATCAGAAGGAATTGAAAGCACCGTTTTAGACGAGAACCTAACTTTTACCTTAGGAGTAACCTTTTCTCAAGGTATTCGATTGCAAGTGAGGGAAGAAGATTACGCAAAAGCTTTAAAAATTTACAATAATTCGCGAGATTTTTCTGATAATGATTTGCTTTGTTAATAAAAATATTTAATTTTGCAGTCTCATTGCTCAACCTCTGGCGAAAGACGTGAAAGTTGGTCAATATAATTAAATTTTATTATTACGATGCAAAATTTAGTAAAATACGTACAAGAGAAATACGTAGCTAAAAAAGAGTTCCCAGCTTTCGCAGCAGGTGATACTATTACAGTTTATCAAGAAATTACAGAGGGTGGAAAAACTCGTGTTCAGTTCTTCAAAGGTGTTGTTATCCAAAGAAGAGGTCAAGGAACAACTGAGACTTTCACAATCCGTAAAATGTCTGGTGATGTTGGTGTAGAGCGTATCTTCCCAGTTAACATGCCAGCTATTCAAAAAATTGAAGTTAACAAGAAAGGTAAAGTTCGTAGAGCTCGTATCTTCTACTTTAGAGCATTACGTGGTAAAAAAGCACGTATCAAAGACGCTTCTTACAAATAGTAGTTGCTTTCTTGAAAAGTATAAAACCGTTCGATTATTCGAGCGGTTTTTTTATTTTATAATTTGGGCGTTCGGGCGGGCTTTTCGTTACAATCTTTGCTTAGTCAGCAAAGGATTTTCACTGCAATCCCTAACGCGTCAAACAAAAAAGAGCAAGTTCTACAACTTGCTCTTTTTTGTTTAGTAAACTATGGTTTGATTTTTATTGTTCCCAATAATTTAGGTAAAACCGTATTTTCAAACTCTATTTTAGCTTCATTCAATAACAAACTATAATCATGATATCTATTAGAGAAATGTCCAAGGATTAATTTACCAACTTCTGCATCTCTTGCAATTATACCAGCTTCTTTGGCTGTAGAATGACCTGTATAATTGGCCAAATCTTTCGCTTCGTGCAAGAAGGTACTTTCGTGATATAATAAATCGACACCTTTAATTATCGGAATAATATTAGGTTTGTATTTTGTGTCCGAACAATAAGCATAACTTAATGCACGAGGACCTTCGAAGGTTAAATCTTCATTATCGATGATTGTACCATCTTCCATTACATAATCTCGACCATTTTTTAGGTTTTGATAATCGCAAATTTCAATTTCAGGATATTGCTCTATAGCATCCATATTTAGTTTGCGTTGCTTTGATTTCTCTCTGAAAAGGTAACCATTGGTGTAAATTCTGTGATTTAATGGAATGGAAAAAACTTCAACTTTATCATCCTCAAAAACCAAAACAGATTCTTTTCCACTTAACTCGTTAAAAACAATTTTAAAAGAACAATTAGACTCTGTAAGACGTAATTGCGTCATAATAAATTCTTCAATTCCTTTCGGGCCATGTATATTTAGCGGCGTATCACGACCTAAAAGTTGCAAAGTAGAAATTAACCCAACTAATCCAAAAACATGATCACCATGTAAATGGGAAATGAAAATGTTATTAATTCGGTTGAATTTAGCTTTCGCTTTTCTTAGTTGTACTTGTGTACCTTCGCCACAATCTATCAAAAAATATCTTTCGGCAATATTTAATAGCTGTGCAGAAGGATGCGAGTACGCTGTGGGGACTGCAGAGTTAAATCCTAATATGGTTAGTTCTAAACTCAATTTTATATTATTTTAGTTAAGAATTCATTTAATTGTTCAACAGCGTGACCACGATGGCTCATGCTATTTTTTTCTTCGGCACTCATTTGTGCAAATGATTTTGAGTGACCTTCTGGAATAAAGATAGGATCGTATCCAAAACCATCAGCTCCTAAAACAACATCTGCAATTGTTCCGTTTACGCGTCCTTCGAAAAAATATTCTTTCCCATCTAATATTAAACAGAAAACAGCGATAAAATAAGCTTTTCTATTTTCGATTCCTTTTAATTCTTCTAAAACCTTTGCAATATTATCTTCAGATTTTCCAGTACCAGCATAACGCGCTGAATAAACTCCTGGAGCTCCGTCTAAAGCTTCAATTACTAAACCAGAATCATCAGCAAAAACATTTACTCCAGTTTTTTGGAAAATTGTTTGTGCTTTAATACTTGCATTTTCTTTGAATGTAGATCCTGTTTCTTCAATATCATCATGAAAATTAATCTCAGTTAATGATTTGAATTGAATATTTTGAGGAAGCATTTGTTTTACTTCTTCTAATTTATGTTGATTATGTGTAGCGAAAATTAATTCCATTATTTGATAAAGTTTTTGTGTGTTGTACGATATAAGATAAAACTTAGAATCATTGCTAAAGCTGTGAAAATTCCGATGGATACAAAATTAGTTGTATCAAAAACATTTTCGCTCATAGAGTTATCTTGTAACATGATAAAAAAGGACAAACTATTGTTTAGTGCATGTAATATGATAGGCAAAAACAAAGATTTTGTTCTGTAATAAACAAATCCGAAAATTGTTCCTAATAATCCAGCTCCTACGAATTGCCAAGGATTTAAATGAGCCATTCCAAAGATTAATCCACTAATAACGATGGCTACAATTGGAGTGATTTTCGCATTTAGCATTCCTCTTAAAATGATTCCTCTAAATAGGATTTCTTCGAAAATTGGTGCAAAAATACAAACCATTAAAAATCCTGAGAATTTATAGTTGAGCAACATTTCAAACGAAGTTTCGAATTGTTTGTATAAACCTTCTAAAGGACCATTTGTCGGAATTAACGTTGTGAAATATTCACAAAGTGGTAAAAATCCAACCCAAATTAAAATGGATAAAACAATTTCAGTTACAGAAATTTTATGCTTTATCTCTGCTATGATTGGTTTAGAATTCGTTTTTAAAGTTCCTAATAAAGTACCAATTGCGGCGCATATACCAACTAAAAAACCAAGTGGCAACAACACATGATTGAGGATAGGGTAAAAGAAGGCAGGTAATTGTATTATACTACCTATAACTTGCATAACGAATACAGCTATAATGCTGTAAAAAATAGCTTTTACGATTCCGAATGAAAATGGTAAAGGATTTGTGACTTTAATATCTTCAAAATTATTCATGGTGGTATGGTTTACCTTGCAATATACTAAATCCACGGTAGATTTGTTCAGTTAAAAACAAACGAACCATTTGGTGAGTGAAGGTCATATTTGATAATGACATTTTTTTATTTCCTCGTTGATAAACAGGTTCATCAAATCCATAAGGACCACCAATTACAAATACTAAATTTTTTACCGATTGATTCATGTAATTTTGTAGATCTTGAGCAAATTGCATCGAAGTAGGTTGTTTCCCTTTTTCGTCCAAAATAATAACAAAATCTGTATTTTGAATTTTAGATAATATTTGCTCACCTTCTTTCTGTTTCTGTTGAATTTCAGAAAGATTCTTCCTATTTTTAAGATCAGGAATTTCAATACGTTGATAATTGATGTGAGTAGGTAAACGATTTTCATACTTTTGTAAAAGTAATTCAATTGCTTTTTCGTCTGTTTTACCTATGCAGATTGTTGTAATATTCATGGATGAAATAATTCTAAGTACAAAAATATGAGCATTATCCAAACTTTTAAAACTTATTCAGGATATAATTCAATTAAAAGTTGGACAGGTTCAACCATGATTAATTCTGAAGCTAAGATTACGGTTTACGATTTTTTGAAGGTTTTTTGGATTCGTGTGATGAAAGGGAATTTCCCATTACGTTCAGCTGCAGTTTCTTGGATTATATTTTTTAGTCTTTTTCCATTTCTTTTATTTCTATTTAGTGTATTACCTCATATACCATATTACATTGAAATTAAAAAGTTATTATTTACACAATTTTTACCACAAATTCTTCCACATCAAGTTTCATCAGAGGTAATTTCATATATCGAAAAAACGACTGAAAGTCAAGGACAGAAAAAAGTAGATTGGTATTTAATCTTGGTTACAATTTTTATGTCGTCGAATGGAATTCAAGGAATCATAAATTCTTTTAATATATCTTATCAAAATGTTTATGTAAAAAGACGTAATTCAAGATCAAGGATTATCTCAATTATTCTGACATTATTTTTCACTGCCTTTATAATTCTGCAAGTTGCATTAGCGTATTATACAACTGTAATTTGGAAGTTTATTACGAATGTTGAGTTTCTATCTATATTGGGTCATTTCTCGCATTTTATCAATTACTTTTCGGTATTTATGTTCTATTTTATTTCCATGTGTATGTTATATACTTTTGGTCCGAATCATAAAAAAACGAAAAGTACCGTAATTCCAGGAGCAATCTTAACGTCAATTTTATTTTTATTAACCGTTATTGGTTTTAATCTTTATTTAAAGAAATTTACGAATATAGATTTACTATACGGTTCATTAGGATTAGTAATGATAATGATGATTTTCGTGTATATTAACGTTATTTTGATGTTGATAGGATATGAATTAAACATGTCAATCACTTATGCGAAAAATTATGACCAAGTAAATTCTTTAGACAAAACAAATGTCATAGACTTGAAAAAATAATATCATTTATTTTTTATGATGAGGATTTAATTGATAACCACAAGTTTTGCAATATTTAGAACTATCTAAATGATAATCATCGGCACAATGTGGACAAACTTCTGTATTTTTCGGAATATCATCTTTTGCAGCTTTATTCATTTCCATCGTTACAATTCCAGTTGGAACAGCAATAATTCCATAACCTATAATCATAACTACCGAAGCTAAAAACTGGCCTAAAGTAGTAACAGGAGCAACATCACCATAACCTACTGTTGTTAGAGTTACAATTGCCCAATAAATACTAATCGGAATACTGGTAAATCCAGATTCAGGATGGTTTCTTTCCACCATGTACATAATAGATCCAATTACAACTACGATTAATAAAACGAACGATAAAAAAGCAATAATCTTTTCACGACTTTGGACTAAAGCGATGACTAATACATTTCTTCCACGCGTAAATTGAGTTAAACCAAAAATTCGGAAAACACGTAACAAGCGTAATATGCGTATGCTTGAAAGGAATTTACTTCCTGGGTAAATTAATCCGATAAAGAATGGTAAAATAGCTAATAAATCAATTATACCATAAAAGCTAAAAATGTATTTCCAATGCTTTTTTGTACAATAAATCCTAAGTAAATATTCTATCGTAAAGATGGTTGTTAAAATCCATTCTAAAACGACCAAAAGCTTATGGTATCTCGCGTTGATAGAAGGTATAGATTCTAGCATTACCAATCCCACACTAGCTAAAATAAGTAGTAATAAAATGATATTGAATAACTTTCCGGTACGTGTATTTGTTTCGAAAATTATATCAAATATTTGGTGTTTTAAACGATTCTCTTCGTCTTCTGAAAGGTTTAAAAAAGGAATACGTTTCTTTAGCATCGGTTAGGATTTTGTACAGTGCTAAAATAGAAAAAATATTGATTGATGTGTTCTTTTGGGAATTAACTTCTATGTATTAGCTTTATATAAAATTGATTTTATGAATATTTTGTTAACCGGTGGAAGCGGATTGATTGGAAATGAATTGGTAAAAAAGTTAATTGATAAAGGACATAAAGTACGAATACTTACAAGAGATCATGAAGTGAATCATCCATATTATCATTGGAATAAAAATAAGATTGATGAAAAAGTGTTTGAGGATTTAGATGGAATTATTCATTTAGCTGGTGCACCTTTGATGAAAAGTTGGAGTACAAAATTCAAAAAAGAAATTATTGATAGCCGAGTTGAAACAGCTAATTTATTATTGAAATATGTAAAAAAATTAGAGGTAAAACTTCAATTTTTTATTTCAGCTTCAGGATCAAGTTTTTATGGGCAAAAATTTTCTGATACAATTTTCAATGAAACTGCAAATGCTGGAAATGATTTTTTAGCTGAGGTTTGCAAATTGTGGGAGCAAGCTGCATATAATTTTAATGAAGTTAATGCAAGAGTTGTTTGTATAAGAACGCCATTAGTTTTGGCAAAAAATGCGGAATCTTTTAAGTTAATGAAACTTCCAACTCAATATGGTTTAGGTGCATCTCTTGGTAAAGGTTCGCAATGGTCGCCTTGGATACATATTGATGATTTATGCGAAATATATATAAAAGCAGTTGAAGATATAAAAATGGAAGGAAGTTATAACGCTTCGGCTTCAGAACAGATCAATCATCAGGATTTTATGAAAAAATTGGCGTCGCATTTAGGGTCTAAAATAATTTTGCCCAACATTCCTGCTGCATTCGTTAAAATTGGAATGGGAGAGAAGTCGAGTTTAATTTTAGAAGGTGCACGATTAGATAATCAAAAAATTTTAGATTCAGGTTTTAAATTTAAATTTGAAACATTGGATCAAGCTTTTGAGGATATAGTTTAAAAAAAGCGTCAAACTAAAGTTTGACGCTTTTTTTATTATTTCTTTTCTAACAAAGTTTTATAAATTAAACCTCCAACTATTGCTCCGGCAATAGGTGCAGCCCAAAATAATAGTAATTGTGGAATGTAATCACCTCCAACAAAAATTGCTTGTGATGTTGAACGAGCTGGATTTACAGATGTGTTTGTAATTGGAATTGAGATTAAATGAATTAATGTTAAAGCTAATCCAATTGCAATACCAGCAAATTTTCCGTTTGCATATTTGTCCGTTGCTCCTAAAATAACAATAAGGAAAAATGCAGTTAATACAAATTCAGCTAAAAAAGCCGCAGTTGCGCTATAGCCATTGGGTGATAAATTTCCATAACCATTGGCAGCGAAACTTCCAGCAGCGTTAGGATCTATAACAAAATCAGCTTTTCCTGTACAAATTACATATAAAACTGCAGCAGCTGCAATTGCTCCTATACATTGCGAAATGATGTAAGGAATTAATTGTTTTGCATCGAAACGGCCACTAACAAATAATCCTACCGAAACGGCCGGATTAAAATGTCCACCCGAAATATGTCCTACTGCGTATGCCATCGTTAAAACGGTAAGACCGAAGGCTAATGAAACTCCAACAAATCCGATTCCTAAATCAGGAATTCCTGCTGCAAATAATGCGCTTCCGCATCCTCCGAAAACTAACCAAAAAGTTCCGAAGAATTCAGCTAAATAATTTCTCATAAGTAGATTGGTTTTTTTAAATAATGAAATAAATATAAGTTTTCTTATTGATTATTAAAATTTTATGGTTTAAGAAGTGAACATTAAATAAAAGATTTTTATCGTATAACAAACTTTTAAAGTTATATTGTTATAATTTTGATGATTATATAAAACATCATGAAAATTAATTACTTTTTACTTTTACCACTCTTATATTTCTCGACTCCAATTTTTGCTCAAAAATCACTTTCAGGTTTCGATAAGTTAACCGCAAACCAATTAGAATTAAAGACCGTATCTTTTGATCAAGATGCTTCAGCGGTAATTTTAGATGAAAGTGGATATTTAGATGTTAACGGTGGTGGGCATCAGTTAACAACTCGTAGAAGAATTAAAATTCTAAATGAAAAGGCAATTACTGAAGGGGATATACAATTATTGTTTTATGCACACAATAATATAGAGGATATTAAAAATGTGAAAGCGCAGTCAATTAATTTAGTCAATGGAGAATATGTAAGTACTCCAATTACGGACAAAGATATTTTTGAAATTGATGTTAATAAATATTATAAAGCAATCCGATTTGCTATTCCAAATGTGCGTGTTGGTACGATTATCGAATATCAATATACTTTAAATAGCAAGCAATTGTACAACATAGACGCTTGGCAATTTCAACACGAATTACCTACACTTAAAAGTAATTTCAAATTAAAAATTAATACCAATGCAGATTTTACAAATTTATCCGTTGGGCAACAATTAACGGATAAATATAAAAATCGAAAAAATATTGATACTTGGGAATTAACTAATATACCAAGTTATAATGGTTTACAATATGTGTATAATCGTAAAAATGTTTTAGAAAGTATTCGTTTACAATTGTCAGGTTATTTGGCTGATACAGGTTACAAAAGCACAATTGGAAAATGGAAAGATTTGAAAAAAGAGGTAAAAGAAGATTATTCTCGATTATCAAATAATGTAGCTGTTAAAAAATATGCTGAAACAATTCCGAATGGAGCAACAGAAAAAGAAACTTTAGATAATGTAGTTAAAAAATTTCAAAATGATTTTAAATGGAATGAATTCAAAGGAATTTATACCAATAAAACGCAAAAAGAAATTTTAGATACTCGCAGTTCCAATTTAGCAGATCTTAATGTTTTATTCAACAGTATTTTGACTAATAAAGGAATTAAAGCAGATTTAATTTTATTGTCTTCTCGTAGCAATGGTAAATTAGTTACAACTTTTCCTTATTTAGATCAGTTTGATTATGTCATCAATTCTGTGAAATTAAAAGACGGTAATTCGTATGTAATCAACGCAGTTGATATTCCTAAAAACACTTTCAAATTTGCGCCGCTAAGTTTATTTAACGATTATGGTTTTGTTTTAGATAACGGTGTTGAAGAAAATTTTGTAACATTAAATCAATTTTTGTCAGAAAACCATGTAGAATTTAAATACACTGTAAAAGATGGTGAATTAATAGAGCAAAGAAAAGATTTGTTTTCGGGTTATTTTTATGATGATGAGGTTAAAGATTCTAAAGATTTAATCAATCGATACATCAATTCACCTATACATGTAGTAAATGATGATAAAGGCAATGAACTTAAGTTTTTACAGGATAAATATGTAGTAAACCATACGGCTAAAATGGGTTTAAATTCAAGCAATTTTATAACATTAGAAAATCCATTGGCACAATTTATTAATGCTTATACATTTACTGAAACGAACCGAAAAAATAAAATAGAATTCAATTTTCCATATTATTTTAAAATTTTAGTTACCGTTGATATTCCGGAAGGTTATGAAGTTATTAAATCGGACGATTTTAAAGGTGTTGTAAAAACGAATGACAATTTAGTGTATTCTCAAAATAGCGCAGTAGCCACAAATAAATTACAAATTCTGTACGAATTTTATCTTGGTCAAGCGGTTTATCCAGCAACAGATTATGAAATGTTGAAAAACCATTTTGAAGCCGTTCAAAAAGAAGTTGCAAAACAAATCACATTGAAAAAGAAATAGATTATGAAATTTAATCATTATCTCTTGATATTTTTTTTGAGTTCGTTTTTTTCATTTGGTCAAAAATCTTTGTCAGATTTTCCTGCTTTAACGACTCAACAATTAGAGTTAAAATCCGTTTCATTTGAACAAGACGCTCAAGCAGTAATATTGGATGAGTCTGGTTATATGAATGTTTATTTAGGTGGATATCAATTAACTGTTAAAAGGAGAATTAAAATTCTAAACGAAAACGCGTATCATTTGGGTAATATAGAATTAGAATATTACGCCAAAAATAATACTGAAAAAATTACAAAAATTAGTGCTCAAACTATTAACGAAGTTAATGGTTCATATATCAATTCAGAAGTTCAATCGAAAGATATATTTGATGTGAAAAATGGAGATGATTATAATGTAATAAGATTCGCTTTTCCTAACGTAAAAGTTGGTTCTATTCTCGAATATCAATATACATTAAGAAGTCAAAATATCTTTTCAGCAGATCCTTGGTTTTTTCAACATGATATTCCAACATTATACAGTAAATATGAAACCAAGGTTGAATTATACGGTTCTCATACAAAGTTAATTTTGGGTAAAAGATTACAATCAAAATATAAAAATATTGACAGAACAGCATATTTATTCGAGCTTACAAATATTCCAAGTGTAAAAGAATTAAAATATGTTTATAATCCTGATATGGTTTCAGAAAGTATTCGTTTGCAATTCACAAAATATGATACATATCCAGAATTTAGAAAGGATTTTGAAAAGTATAATTTATTAAATGAAAGCGAATTTGCAGTAAAAAATTATGCGAAGAAAATTCCAGATGGTGAAAATGAATTTGAAACGCTAAATAATGTCATTTATCAGTTTAAAAAAGATTTTAGATGGAATAATTACAGAGGGATTATTTCCGAAAAATCACAACGTGTAACATTAAATACCAATGAAGGAAACCTAGCCGATTTAAATATTTTACTGAGTGATATATTAAAACAAAAAGGGTTTAAAACAAATTTAATTCTGCTTACTTCAAGAATTCATGGGAAGGTGTTAACATCAATTCCTTACATCGACCATTTCGATTATTTAGTAAACTATGTTGAATTAAAAAATGGAGAAAGTTTTGTAATCAATGCAGTTGATATTCCTGAGCATGACATTCGCTTTGCTAATCTTAACATGTACAACGACAAAGCGTATTTGTTGGACGAATCTAAAAATGGAAAATTTGTAATTATTAATCAGATTTTATCAGAGAATTTTGTCGATTTTAAATATAATTTTAGAAATGGATCTATTAGTGAAAGTAGAAAAGATGTTTTTAATGGTTATTTTTTCGATAAAAACGAAAAGGATAGTAAAAAATTAATTAGCAGATATTTAAATTCTCCAATTAATATTCAAGGTGATAATCAAAGTTCCGAAATACGTTTTATAAATAATCGATTTGTAGTAGGACATAATTCTAAAGTACCTTTTTCTGACTTAGATTCTTTTTATGTTTTAGAAAATCCTTTATTACAGTTTATTTCAACATACGATTTTGATGAGATGGATAGGCAAATTCCAGTTGAATTTAATTTTCCTTATTTTTTTAAAATAAATGTTCAAGTTGAAGTTCCTGATGGTTTTGAAATTTTAAAATCTGATTATTTCGACCAAACAATTAATCCGAATAATGATTTAGTTTATTCGCAACGACAAAAAGTTAATGGAAATATGTTAGTTATTTCTTATGAATTGTATTTAGGAAAAGCTGTTTTCGAAGCGAAAGATTATCCCGTTTTAAAACAATTTTATGATAAGGTTCAAAAAGAAGCTGCAAAACAAATCACATTGAAAAAGAAATAGATTATAATAAAAAAATCCTCCGAACTGGAGGATTTTTTTATTATTCATTTATCACTAAAAGATTACAACCACGCACGTCAGAATGGTCAAATCTTCCTAAAATTTCAAATTTATTATCACTTACTTTTTTACCTAAATCATCAGTAGCAATAAAACTACACGAGTTTACATTTGCAAGGTCAATAACATTTATTCCTCCAGTTTTTCCGATCCCAACATATTGGAAAGGATCTTCTGTTTCACGAATCATAATTCGCATCCAATTAGGTGTTTTAAACGTTAAATCTCCACGAGAATATCCTTGGCTTAAAAGTTCTGTCATTCCATATTCCGAATGAATTTCGTTTGTTCCAAAACCAGCTTTTAAAATTGTATGTAATTCTTCACGAGTAATTTCTTTTTTTCGACCTTTCATGCCACCAGTTTCCATTACAATGGTATTTTTTAATTCCATTTTATAATGTTCAACAAAATCCAATAAAGCAAAAGAAACACCGATTAAAATGGCTTTTTTACCCGTTTTTTCATGAGCGATTAAATTATCATATAACTCTTGATGATTGTATAAATAGAATCCATTTTCAGGACGACCAGATTTTTCAATCCAATATTCAACCATATCAATCAGAGATGATCCGTTTCTTTCTAAATAGGATGGAAGTAACGCAAAAATGGTATAATCTGACAATGGACCATAAAATTGCTCAAAGCATTTCTCTAAACTATAATGGTATAAAGCTAAATCAGTAACCAAGTGTTTACTTGTCGCCATACCAGTAGTTCCAGAACTTGTAAATGTTTTTTCAACAGGCTTATTTCCTGTAATAATTTCAAATTGTTTGAAAAATTTGATGGGTAAAAACGGAATGTTCTCAATTGCTAAAACAGAATCAATGTCAATTTTTAGATTTTCAACAAATGATTTATAAATCGGATTATGTGTTGCTTGGTATCTAAAAACTTCTAAAGTTTTGTTCTTGAAATCTTCTTCGGATTGTATTGAAAATATACTTTTAGCTTCTTGCATGAAGCAAAATTACAAACATTTCAGGATTTAAAAACTATTGCTGATTTAGTTTTACAATCGTTTTGTTGGCACGATACAAATGATCGCCTAACTGCTCGTAATGTTGTATTAATTCTTTGTAGTAAATAGAACTTAAAGCATTAAGGTTTTCCTTATCTATGGTACGAAGTAAATAATTGTCTGCTTCTTTGTAGGTAGAATTTATAGCTTTTTCAATTATTTCTGCATCGCGAATGGAAATTTCAAAATCATTATCATTCAGATTTTGATGTAAAATTGTTGTCGCCTGATCTAAACTTGTTTGTAATGTTACCAAAAATTCACGCATTTTAGGAGTAAAATAACTATTAGTTAAACGGCGTTTTCTATGTATTGCCGCAATTTTAATAGCAATATCTCCAACACTTTCTAAATGCTGTGACAATGTAATTAATTGATGTAATTCAAATCTATTTTCGTTTGGAATATCCAAATTAGAAATATCATTTAAAAACACTTTCACCTCATCTTCCAAATCATCGCCTTCTTTTTCTAATTGATAAATTCGTTCACGAAAAACAATCATTTTGTCTTCATCACTTTCAGTAATCATTCGCCCTAAAACGTGAACAATTTGACTCGCATTTCCAGCCAATCTTGTCATTTTTTTGTTTGTTTCAAAACGATATAAATCAGAATTGGTTCCAAATGGAAAAGAGAAAAATTCTATACTTTTCGTAGGACGACCTTTCTGTTTCATGATTAATTTGTAACAATATGAAGTTATTTTACCGATAAAAGGATAAATTAAAATAACTCCTATTATGTTAACTATAATATCAAAAGTGATTAATGTAGCACTGATTTGATCTGAATATTTTTCTATTTGTTCTAATAATAGATGACCTAAGAAAAAGAAAAGTATAGCACATAAAGTGTTAAAGAAAGTATGGAAAGCAGCAACTAATTTTGTTTGATAATTTCCTATTGCAGCCACCAAATGTGCAGTTAATGTTGTACCAATATTCGCTCCCAAAACCATCATAGCAGCCAATTCTATAGGTAAGCCTTTTTCTGCTAATAATATAGAAATTGTAATTGAAGCTGACGAAAAGTGTACGAATATGGTTAATACGATTCCGATAACAACAAACAACAATTTCGTTAAGATTCCAAAGTTTTGTAAATCCTGAATGTATTGTTGGATGATGTTATTATCAAAATTTGGTAAGTATATTTTTAAAAAATGGATAGATATAAACAATAACGCAAGTGAAAAGAAAATTCCACCTAATTTTCTTTTCGTTTTAAATTTTGATAAATAAAATGGAACTGAAAAAAATAATATAGGCAAAGCGATCATCAAAAAATCAAACTTTAATCCTAAATAAACTAACCAAAGCGTTAGTGTTGTTCCAATATTAGCACCTAAAATTAATCCAAACGCTTTTTTCAGATTAATTAATCCAGCATTAATAAATCCTAAGATGAATACAGAAGCGGCTGATGACGATTGTATAGTCGTCGTAAAAATTGTACCAGCAACAATTGATGAAGTATCATTGTAGGTAATTTTGTTTAATGTTCGCTTGAAATTAGATCCAGACAATGCTTGTAAATTTTCACTCAGATATTTTATGGCGAAAATAAACAAGGAAATTGCTCCTAAAATCTGTAATATTTGGATAATGATGTGCATTAAAGTTTTAATAGTTCACAAAAATAAGGCATCTATTGTAAATTAAATATTATGTTTTCCCTAATTTTTGGATTTTATCTGAAATAAAACTTCATTTTTTTTTGATTTGTAAAAAATTGATAATCAAAATAAATGCAAAAAACTTTAAAAAAACTTTGATTTTTTTATCAAAAACATTTGCGAGATTAAAATTCTCGCCCTAATATTGCACCACGAAAATGATACGACAGTTATTAATAACACAATCGTTGAGGTTTTCAAGTTTGAAATTAAAATCAAATATTTTTTGCCGATATAGCTCAGTTGGCCAGAGCAGCTGATTTGTAATCAGCAGGTCGTGGGTTCGAATCCCTCTATCGGCTCAAAGAAAATATTATACTAGATGGGGAGATACTCAAGCGGCCAACGAGGACGGACTGTAAATCCGTTGGGTAACCTTCGCAGGTTCGAATCCTGCTCTCCCCACTAAAATGCCGATGTAGCTCAGTTGGCCAGAGCAGCTGATTTGTAATCAGCAGGTCGTGGGTTCGAATCCCTCCATCGGCTCAAATTCTTTGAAAAAAAATATTATTTTATTGGGGAGATACTCAAGCGGCCAACGAGGACGGACTGTAAATCCGTTGGGTAACCTTCGCAGGTTCGAATCCTGCTCTCCCCACTAAATTGCCGATGTAGCTCAGTTGGCCAGAGCAGCTGATTTGTAATCAGCAGGTCGTGGGTTCGAATCCCTCCATCGGCTCATAGAACAAAGAAGTATATAATATATGCTTCTTTTTTTTATATCTTTATTTTACTAAAACTCTCTGTTTTAAATTTTTTACAGTTCTTGTAAGAAAAATTAACCAGAATTATTAATGTGTGCATCAAGAAAAAAAAGCCCTTTTTTTAAGGACTTTTTATTTGATGATGTTTTTGATTATTTCAATCGAATAGATGTTTGAAATTTTTTCTGTGAATTTCATAAAATCTATGGTCGAATGTTGATCCGCTTCGTCAGATATTGTCCTAATAATTATAAAAGGAATATCAAACTCATAACAAATTTGTGCAACTGCCGCACCTTCCATTTCAACACATTTAGTAGCTGGTAAAACAGTTAATAGCTTATTTTTTTGTGTAGAATTCTTAAAAAACTGATCTCCTGAAGCTATTAAACCTAAGTGTAATTTTGGATGATGGATATTAAATTGATCTAAATATTTCTCTTCAATTACTTGATGTAAATATGAGTTTTCTAAAATTTGTTGAATAGAATTTTCACCTAATTGTAATAAATCTTTATCCGACTTAAAATGTGATTTTCCGATCAAAGGTATTTCAAATTCAGGAAATAAAGGAGAAGCATCCATATCGTGCTGTACTAATTCGGTTCCTAAAACAATATCTCCAATTTTAAGATCAGATGCTATACCTCCTGCAACACCAGTAAAAATTAATTCTGTAATATTAAATTTTAAAATTAATGTAGAAACTGTAGCTGCTGCTGCAACTTTACCAATACGAGAATAAACGACTATTACCGATTGGTTGTTTATAGTACCAGTGTAGTAAATGCGTTTACCAATACGATGTTCTTCTTTGTTTTGTAATAGATTAACTACTCCATTAATTTCTTCTGGAAGAGCACCCATTATTCCAATTATACGCTGTTTCATAAAGTGGTATGAAAATTATTTTCTGTATTTATAGATAGAACAATACACTTCGTATATCAATATAAAAGGAAGGCAAACGATAATTAGTAAAGTGTTTAAAATATGTTTTATCATACTGCAAAGTTAAATGATTATTATAAAAATAAGTTGATAAAAATCAATACATAGATTATTGATCCATGTTGTAACTTCGTGCATCTTATAATTTGATATGAAAAAAATAGCGATAGTTTTAGGAGTTGTTGGTTTAACAATTTTTAGTTGTACAGAAAGTAAAGTAGAAGAAAATGTAAATACACCAATAGAAGAAGTTGTTGTTACACAAGAAGAACCTTCAGATATCGTAGATGGAGTAGTTAGAAATTCAGTTGTAAAGTGGACTGGTTTTAAAACGACTGAAAAGTTAGCTGTATCTGGAACTTTTGAAGCTGTACAAGTTACAGATACAAAAGAAGGTACGACACCTGAGCAAGTATTACAAGGAGCGAAGGTACGTGTAGCTGTATCGTCAATTAATTCTGGTGCTGAAGATCGTGACGGTAAATTGAAGATGATCTTATTCGGTACAATGGCAAATACTTCTTATATCAATGGAGTAATTAATTTTAAAGGAGGAAAAACGTTCATCACTTTCACTTTAAATAATGTGTCAAAAGAATACGAAGTTGCGTCTAAATTTGAAAATAATGTGTTTACGATTAATACAACTTTAGATTTAGCAAACTTTAACGCTAATAGTGCTGTAGAGGCTTTAAATACAGCTTGTGCAGATTTACACAAAGGTGCTGATGGAATTACAAAAACTTGGTCTGAAGTTGAAATTGAAGGTTCTATCGAATTTGCTGAAGATTTTGGTAAATAGTATTAACAATATATAATAAAATAAAAAAGCTGCAGGATTTTCCTACAGCTTTTTTTGCGCTTTCAATTTAGATTAAGAGGTGAAACAAAACCAGTTAACTAATTTTCTGTTCGATTTCTTAATATTATCTAAAATAATCAAAAAATTTAGTTAACAACAATAAATTGAATCTTTTTTTGAGGAAACATTAGATAATCTAAAAAATTTTATGAAAATGGAAATATTACACTTTGATTTTCAATACTTTTTATGTTTATTATCATATAAAAAAAAAAGCATAATCAGATGTATGATTATGCTTTTAATTTTTATCCTTTAAATAATTCATTCAAATCAGTTCCGCCAAAATTTCCGGAACTCATCATCAGAAATACTTTATTTGTTTTATCTAACGTTTCGATATAATTTTTTAATTCATCTGAAGAAGTGAAAACTAAGATAGAATCGTCTCCAAATGCTTTTTTAATATCGTCAGGCGAAATCATTTCCATTCGTTTAATTTTCAAAGCTTCAGGATCATAATTTACAATCTTGATATCAGCTTTATCTAAAGCTCCTTTGTATTGAACTAAAAATTCAGGATTTAAAGAAGAGTAGGTGTGAATCTCTAAACATCCCACAACATCTTTCTCTTTATACTGCGCTTTTACTGCATTTGTAACCGAAGTCACCTTACTTGGTGCGTGTGCGAAGTCTTTGTATGCAACGAAGTCTTTTGTACGATTAATTAACTCTAATCTTTTAGAAGCTCCTTTAAATGATTGTATTGCCTCGTTAAAGTCATCATCCATCATTCCTAGTTGTTTACAAATCGCTCGAGCTCCATCCAAATTCATTAAATTATGATCACCAAAAACTTCTAAAGGAATAGGTCCATCTTCAGTTTCTAAGTATGTTATTCCATTATCGATTGTAGAAGCAGGAATTTCGTAAGGAAATTTCTTCAACGCACGTTCGGCATTTTCTACAACTTCTACAACTTCTTTGTCAGTAGAATTGTAGATTAAAGCACCACCATTTACAATGCTATCAATGAATTTAGAGAATTGTTCTTTGTAAGATTCGAAAGTTGGAAACACATTGATATGATCCCAAGCTATACCAGAAATTAATGCAATATTTGGTTGATATAATAAGAATTTTGAACGACGATCTAATGTAGATGATAAATATTCATCACCTTCCATAATCATAAATTCGTTATCCTCGGTTAATTTAACCATTACATCAAAACCTTCCAATTGTGCACCAACCATATAATCTACATCGATACCATGATAATGTAAACAGTGTAAAACCATAGATGTAATTGTAGTTTTACCATGAGAACCACCAATCACAACACGCGTTTTATCTTTTGATTGTTCGTATAAATATTCAGGATATGAATAGATTTTGATTCCTAATTCTTGTGCACGTAACATTTCAGGATTATCAGCATGTGCATGCATTCCTAAAATTACAGCATCTAAATCTTCTGTTATTTTTTCAGGAAACCAACCTAATTCTTCTGGTAAAATACCACGTTGTTGTAAACGAGTTTTAGATGGTTCGAAAATAGCATCATCAGAACCTGTAACTTGGTATCCTTTCTCGTGTAATGCAATAGCTAAATTGTGCATTGCGCTACCACCAATTGCAATAAAATGTACTTTTTTCATTCGTATAAAAGCGGTGGGAATTAATCGTGTGATTTATCTTTTTCAGATTCATTTAATGTTGAGATTTCTTCTTCCTCTTCGAAGTCTTCATCTTCATTTAAATAATCATCAAGAGATTTATTTTTTATTTCTTCTAAAATATCTTCAATCGGACGTACCTTATTAAATTCAGGAGATTGCTCTATGGCATCCATAATCCTTTTCATAATTTCATCTGAAGTTTCTTTTTCAAAATCGAAAATCAAAGGATCTTTAAATGTCATTGTAGCATTAATTCCTCTTTTTTTGATTTTTAAACCTTTTTTATCAAATGCACGTCGGAAACCATCGATAACAACAGGAATAACAATCGGGTTATTTTTACGAATTAAGTGAGCAGTTCCGCGACGACCTGGCGCAAATGCTTTTGTTGTACCTTGTGGAAAAGTAACTACCCAACCGTTTTGTAATGCTTTATCAATATTATTAACCTCAGTTAAATCTACCTTTCTGTTCACGTCTTGACCTTTTGCACGCCAAGTTCTTTTTACAGTAACTGCACCAGTGTAAGCAAATAACTTTGTAAGTACATTGTCTTTCATCGTTTCTTCGGCAGCAACGTAATAAAAGTCAATCTTTGGATTTAATAAATAAACAGGATTTTTAATGGTATCAATAAATCCATTTTTTACGCTACAAAAAACATGGTACATTGCAAAAACATCAGCAAAATAAGTTTGGTGATTAGATACAAATAATACGTTTTGAGTAGGTAAATTAACTAATTTTTCAGTTCCAGAAACCTTAAGTTTATTGAAACCGTTGTATCGATTATATGTGAAAGATCCTAATAAGAAAATTAACGAACGTTTTAGGAAATATAAATGTCCGAAAGCATCTCTATAAAAGGATTTTTTATTTGATTTTTGTGCCAATTTTTAAGCTTTTTATTAATAATTAAGATGATTTTTTAAAACATCCTTAAACTCTTCAAGAATCATTGCAGTAGCGCCCCAGATGTATTCTTCGTCTCCAATATTATACCCTGGAATATCTACTTTTTGACCAGAAAATTCTTTAACGAAAGTTTCAGGTTCTGCATCAAGAAATGCTTCCAAATCTAATGGAATTACATATTCAACTTCCGCTTCTTCAGGGATAAAATTTGGTTGTCCGTGGTGAACACCAATGAAAGGATAAACTAAAAAATTACTTGGTGGAATAAAGATTTCAGATAATTGTTTTACAACTTCAATATCTTCATCAAAAACACCTAATTCTTCAACCGTTTCTCTTACAGCTGTTAAATCAAAAGAAATATCACTTTCCTCAAATTGTCCTCCTGGTAATGAAAATTGATTAGAATGTGTTCCGTCATAAGAAACACGCATTGTTACAGGGAATTCAATATCACCTAATTCATTTTCGTATAATAAAATCATCACTGCGGCTGCACGAGGATTTGTACGTTTGATCATTTCAATGTCGTACCTTTCTCTGTAAGGAGGTGAAAGTTTTTCATGAGAATTCCAACCTGGTAATTCTTCTACAGATTCAGATAATATATATTTAAGTTCTTCTAAATTCAAAACTAAATTTTAATTCAAATTATATCCAAAGGTAATTAATTTAGTCCATACGAATCAAAAGTAGTTGTAATAAAAAATCCTACATCTGTTGTTGTAGGATTGTTTTATTAAATTGTAATCTAATCTTCAATTACTTTTACTTTATCAACGGTAGAATTTCCTATTGTACTTTCTAGAACAAAAAAATCATTGTTAATTAATAATTCAATTTTTAATAAGTCATTAGATTGAAATTCTAAATTTTCGGTCGTTGTAAAATATATATTTCGAATCAGATTTCCTGTTGATAGAATTGTGTTTTTTAGAATAATATCATTTGTGCCCATTGTCATTTCTTTTAGCTGATGGTCACCAATGATTTCTTGATCTTTTAAAACTAAGGTTGCTTTTTGTATATCTATTCTAATATGTTTTGTACTGTTATTTTGGAAAGTGACTAAAATATCTAATTCATTTCCTCTTTTGGTAATAGTAGAAATGTCGAAAATAAAATCCTGCTGATCGTTTCTATTATCTACTTCAGATTTTTTGATTGCTATGTAAGATACCTTTGGTTCTTTAATCTCGTTTTCTTGAATTGTTACTTTTATTTTCTTTTTTGCGAGATGATTTAAATATACGATTCCTAAAATTAGGATTACTATTATAGCTACGATAACTGCAATTGTATTCATAATTCAAAATTACAAATAATCTTTAAAAGCGAAATGATGAATGAAATTTTGAAAATTAAATTCTATAAAAAAAGTGTGAATCTAATGATTCACACTTTTTAAAATTATATTAAGATGTTTTGATTAAAAACGATCTGCATTCATTACTTTATTCCAAGCTGCAACGAAATCTTTAACAAATTTATCTTTTGCATCATCAGAAGCGTAAACTTCAGCAATAGATCTTAATTCAGAGTTTGAACCGAAAACTAAATCATTGCGTGTACCAGTGTATTTCGCTGCACCAGTTTTACGATCAGTTCCTAAATAAGTCTCTTTTGAATGATCCATCGCTTTCCATTGTGTAGACATATCTAATAAATTCACGAAGAAATCATTAGTTAATTGTCCAGGACGATCTGTGAAAATTCCATGATTAGATCCGTTGTAATTGATGTTAATAGCACGTAAACCACCAAATAAAACAACTAATTCAGGTACATTAAGTTTTAATAATTGCGCTTTGTCAATTAATAATTCTTCAGTAGAAACTGCGTAATTGTTGTGTTTGCGGTAATTTCTAAATCCATCTGCAATTGGTTCTAACCATTTGATTGAATCAACATCAGTTTGCTCTTGAGTTGCATCTGTACGTCCAGGAGTAAATGGTACTGTAATGAAATGACCAGCATCTTTAGCTGCTTTTTCAATACCAACTGCACCTCCTAAAACAATTAAATCTGCAATAGAAACATTTTTACCAGACTTCGCTTTTAAATCTTCGTAAGCTGATAATACTTTGTTTAATTGAACTGGATTATTAACTTCCCAATTTCTCATTGGTTCTAAACGGATACGAGAACCATTTGCTCCACCACGTTTGTCTGAACCACGGAAAGTAGAAGCAGAAGCCCATGCAGTAGAAACTAATTCAGATACAGATAAACCTAAACCTGAAATTTGTTCTTTTAATTCTGCAACATCGCTTTCAGAAATTAATTCACCTTCGTGTTTTGGGATAGGATCTTGCCATACGAATTCTTCAGTCGGTACATCAGGACCTAAGTAACGCTCGCGTGGTCCCATGTCACGGTGAGTTAATTTAAACCATGCTTTACGGAAAGCATCTTCAAACTGATCTGGATTTTCTAAGAAACGACGTCCAATTTTTTCGTATTCAGGATCAAAGCGTAAAGCTAAGTCTGAAGTTAACATAGTTGGGCGAACACGTTTGTTTGGATCATGAGCATGAGGAATAATTTCACCTACATCTTTTGCTATCCATTGATGAGCTCCTGCAGGTGATTTAGTTAATTCCCATTCAAATCCAAATAAGTATGATAAGAATAAGTTTGACCATTCTGTTGGTTTAGATGTCCAAGTTACTTCTAATCCCGAAGTAATTGTGTCACCACCTTTACCTGTACCATAAGAATTTTCCCATCCTAAACCTTGTGCTTCTAAACCAGCAGCTTCGATATCTGGACCAACGTGATCTGCAGATGCAGCACCGTGAGTTTTTCCAAATGTATGTCCACCCGCAATTAAAGCTAATGTTTCTTCGTCATTCATTGCCATACGAGCAAAAGTATCACGAATATCTCTTGCAGAAGCTAACGGATCAGGATTTCCATCTGGACCTTCTGGGTTTACATAGATTAATCCCATTTGAACCGCAGCTAAAGGATTTTCTAAATCGCGAGTTGTATGTTTTTCACTGTTTGTATCATCAGAAATAATAACATCATCACCTTCAACACCTTTAGATCCACCTTTACCGTAACGTTCATCACCAGCTAACCAAGTTTTTTCGTTACCCCAGTAAACGTCTTGATTTGGTTCCCAAACATCAGCACGTCCACCAGCGAAACCTAAAGTTTTGAATCCCATAGATTCTAAAGCTACGTTTCCTGTTAAGATCATTAAATCTGCCCAAGAAATTTTACGACCATATTTTTGTTTAATCGGCCATAATAAACGACGCGCTTTATCTAAAGAAACGTTATCTGGCCATGAATTTAATGGCGCAAAACGTTGTTGACCTTCGCCAGCACCTCCGCGACCATCTTGTACACGATAAGTACCTGCACTGTGCCAAGCCATACGAATAAATAAAGGTCCATAATGACCAAAATCTGCAGGCCACCAATCTTGAGAATCAGTCATTAAAGCTTTAAGATCAGCTTTTAACGCTTCTAAATCTAATGATTGAAATTCTTTTGCATAATCAAAATCTACATCCATAGGATTAGTTTTTGTATCATGCTGTTTTAATATATTAAGATTCAATTGGTTTGGCCACCAATCTCTATTTTGAGTTCCACGTCCAGCTGCATTATTTTGTGCCAAACTTCCGTTGTGAAAAGGGCATTTGCTAATGTCTCCTCCTTGATTTTCCATATTCAAATTGTTTTTTAATTTTTATGTAATATTCATAAAGATAGAAATACAATTTCTTATTTTAAAATTGTATTGATTTATTTTAGAATAATTTATAATTATAATGTATGTTAAATCTTATGATATCTAATAATTTATATAAAAAACTGAAAATATAATTTGAAATGAATATATATTATAATTAAGAATTCTTTGGTAGAAAGGGTTTGAGGTGGATAATATAAATTAAATTATACAGAATTTATAAATTGAACTTAATAAGAAATTTAATGATAAAATAACTTGATAATTTTTCACATAAGGACATGTAAATTGATCAAATGAATTTTTATCATTCAGGCTTGAATAAATTTTAACTAAAAGTTGGTTTTAAAAATTGAAGAATAATAGAAATGATATTTACTTTTCTAAATTATTTACATAATCTAAAAGTTCTTCAGGTTTTTTATTCGCGTGATAAATTGGATGATGATAGGTATCTAATTTTTGAAGTAAAGAAATTAAAACCATTTTTTCTTTGTCTGTTAAATTACCAGTAACAATATTTGTTGCATTTCTAATTTTTTCCATGTTCTCGTCCAGAATCTTTTTTCCTTCCTCAGTTATAGAAATTAGTTTTTGTCTTTTATCTATTTTATCATCTATTTGATTGATCCAACCTTTAGCAATTAATCTGTTAATGATTTGCATTCCTGGAGATTTTTCGTGGATATTTTTCTTAATTAAATCCATCTTGGTCATAGCTCCAAAAGCATTCAGATTTATTAAGTAGATAAAATCTTCTTGCGAAACAAATTCAGTATTCTGAATAACGGATTTAGAATAGGTTTTTGCGTATCGGTTTAAATGGACAATTAAGGTGTTGATAACGCTATTCATTGAACGACCTGTATCCTTGCCATCCCAAGATATAATTTGATTAGGTTCGTCTAATAGCCAAGATTTGTAAGACTCGAAGTCCACATCTTCAATAGCTTCTTTTTTACAATGTTCATCGTATTTTTCTAAACTACAAATGATTTCTTTTAGTAAGGAATATTTCATAATTTATAATTGTATTTTTTAATTTTATTTCTAAGCAAAATTAGTACTATATTACAATAAAACTAAATAAAAAAATGAAATAATCTCATAAATCTAATGATAAAGTACTATTACATATCCTAAACTTCCATTATAATTTTGTAGTTACTATGTGTTGTATTATAACCTATTAATACATATATAGTTAAACCAACCTAAAACTGAATTATAACTATAAAATTTAATTAATCTATGAAAAAAAAATTACTTCTTAGTGAATTATTCCTTTTTGACTACACCAATATCAGTCATACAATTTGATTCATTGACTTTAACATAGTTGTTTAAAGTCCCTTCAATTTTTAAATTATAGTCATTGTGTTTCAGCTTTACTTCTGTGGGGTTGAAGTATTTATTATTTCATATATATGAATTTATTAAATACTGATATAGTTTCCTTAATACATGCTTTCAGCAAGATTTTATCATATTCTAATGATATAGTATTTCATTCAATTAACAAAGAATTTGAAAATGCTATGACCATTGAGAAGTTAGAAATTCTTGATTATGTAAATATTACATCTAAAGTAAATATAAAATATTCAGTAACTAATACATCTATATACATAAATAATAAGCAAGATAGACTCATTCAAGAAGTAGACGAAAAATCAAAAATAAACCCAAGTTATAATGATTATAGGAATGCTATTGATGAGATGAAATTTGTATATGTTCTTTTTTCAAACTGGCCTTATCAATCAAGTGATGAACCAAGCGCTTTACAAGATGAAAAGAAAATTATTAAAAATCGTCTATCAAATAGATACCCGCCATTTATAACAGTTTAATTAACACATAATATTAAAGTATATCAGAATTTAATTTTAAAATAAAATATTAAAATGATAATTAAGAAATATAAGAAAGTAATCGTAGATTCTGCTTTGGGACTACTTTCAGGATTGGCTTTATTGAATGCTGAAAGTGGACGCTACGATTCCTTAATACTAACCAAAGTCTCGGAAACTTTAAATAGTTTAAAGCTAAACACCGAAAAAATATTTAAGAAAACTAGTAGTATTACCCAAACAAATACTACAGCTGTTGAAGGTGTATTAATTACAGGAAAAGTATATTACGATTATAATGGTAGTTTTATCGATGGTACACCAACTAATTTAAACAATAAACTATATGCTAACATCATTTCAAGTGGAATGGTGATTGAATCTGTACCTGTTAATGCGAATGGTGTATATAGTTATAATCATGGAGGAGATCTTGATGGTGTGCAAGTGCAAATTTCTACAACGCAAGGATCAATGTATGACCCTATGCCTGCAAGTACTTTACCAGCAACCTATTACTATATGGCAGAAGGTAAAACTATTACATCAGATGGTACTATTGATGGTGTCGTAGATCTTGGTAATTTAACTGTAAATAATGTAGCACATGCTAACTTCGCAATTTCAGGAGATTCTGATAGTGATGGATTTAATGATATTACTGATCACGATGACGATAACGATGGTATTGTAGATACAGTAGAATGCCCAACCAACTTCCATGTAGCAGACTTTTCAGCTACATCAATTACTTCAACTACTGCTAATGGAGGAATTACTAACGTAGCATCAAATATTAAATTAGGAGATGTGACAGCTTCATTAACTGAAGTTGCACTAGTGGGAGTAGTGCCAGATCAAAGGATGACTCGCGTGAGTTTAAATCTTTCTAATAATACTGTTTACCAAAGACCTTTAGCAGCAACTCAGGGTGGTTTGAAAAGTGTCATTAGAACTACAGCTGGAATTAATAATCGTATCAACTATACTATACAACTTGATAAACCTGTAAAAGATTTTTATATCTACATTGATAATTGGGATTTTGCAAGAACTTATTTCACAACAGCTGGTTTACAAGAGCAGCTGATGAGCGGAGGTAGAGAGTTGCATTATAACAATATAGATCGTACTCTTTATGATAATAATCCTAACAATCATAGTGATGTTGCTCGTGATGGATACGGAATTGTAAAAATTACATCGGTTGATGGATCGCCATTTACTACCATTTCTTACTATAAGGAAAGGGACCCTAATATGTTATCAACTACAAGTTCTGACAACGATGGAAATTCATTAACATTCGCAATCGATAAACCATGTGATTTTGACGGTGACGGTGTACCTAATACTGTAGATTTAGATTCTGACAATGATGGATGTACAGATGCATTAGAGGGAGGAAATAATATTCTTTTATCTAATCTTGTAACAGCTAGAGGAAGTGTATCTGTTGGTCCAGGAAGTATAGCTGCTAATCAAAATTTAGCAAATTCTGCTTCTGGAGTTAATTCTAATGGTATTCCAACTATTGTAGGTACAGGTCAAACAGTAGATTCAGCTTTTAACAATTCAGTTTCAGAATGTTTTGTAAAAATTACGGGTAGAGTATATTTAGATTATAACGCAGGTTTTATTGATGGAACTCCAACGAATCTTAATAATACATTATTTGCCAATATTATATCTGGAAATACAGTTGTAGCTTCTGTTCCTGTAAATTATAACGGTATTTATACTTATTCAAGCATATCGCCAATAACTGATGCTAAAATCCAAATTTCTACGGTTGCAGGTACTACTGGATCAGCAATGCCAGCAAGTACTTTACCTACAAATCATATCTTTACTGCAGATAGTAAAACGGTACAACCAGAGGCTGGAACTGCGGATGGTATTGTAGAGTTAGGAAATTTAACTTTAAACAACAGTTACTTTGGTAACTTCGCTATTTCTACAGATTCTGATGGCGATGGTGTTTATGATAATTTGGATTTAGATACTGATAATGATGGTATTTTGGATACGGATGAGTGTGGAACGGATTTAACTTTCCCTGATTTTTGTGCAATATCAGTTGAAGGATCAAATACGCTAAATCATACCATTTCAAATATTAAATTTGGTAATATAACAGCGACTATTAATAAAAAGGCTACTGATGATAATAACCGTTTTGATACAAATATTATTAATACATCAACTTCAACAGAATTTAATTCAACACATCATTATCCAGCGCCTCCAACATCTCTTGGTATATTTGTAGATCATACATGGTTGGCTGGGATGAATACTTATACATTAACATTTAATCAGCCCGTTACAAGCTTGTATTTCTATACGCATGGTTTAGATTATGCTTTGGTAGAATTTACTTCTCCTAATTTGCAAGAGCAAATGGTAAAAAATGCGACACAAATGGCTTTTGATTATGAACTTAGACGTTTGTATGATACTGAGACAACTTCAGTAGGTCAAGCAGGAAGAGATGGTCAAGCAGTTATTAAAGTAACCAGCAAAGATGGAACACCATTTACTACGATGACTTTTAGAAAGTTTAGAAATCCTTCTCATTCAGGCAATGATACAGATGGTAATAGTTTCAGTATAGCTATTACAGAAAGATGTGATGCTGACGGTGATGGTGTCCCAAATATTTTAGATTTAGACTCTGACAACGATGGTTGCGTTGATGCGATTGAAGGTGGTGGTGATATTAATTTAACAAATCTAGTTACTGCAGGAGGAAATTTAACTACAGGTGTTGGAAGTAGTGCACAAAACCAGAATTTAGCTAATTCAGCAGCCGGTGTAAATGCAGAAGGGATACCAACAATCGTTAACACAGGACAATCTGTAGGTTCATCTCAAGACGCTGAAGTAAATGATTGTGATTCTTTACCAAAATTCACAATCCGAGGAAGAGTTTATATTGATCGTGACGGAGATTTTATCGATGGTGTTCCAACAAATATAAATGGGACTTTATATGCTAATTTAATAGATGATGGAGTAGTTATTGAATCTTTACCGGTTAATAATTACGGAAGTTTTGAATTTTCATCATATGTATTCTTAACAGATGCTAAAGTTCAAATTACTACTACTCAATCAACAATAGGTAGTCCAATTAGTGCAGGTACACTTCCTGATAGATACATTTACCTTGGCGAAGGTCAGCGAGGATATAATGTAGGTACTGTAGATGGAATTGTAGAATTAGGTGCAGTTTCTCCATATTCTACTGCTGAAACTCAAGGGCCTAGTATTATTGCGTCTCAAGCTCCTATTAGAAATGTAAATTTTGCTATTTCTTACGATAGTGATAATGATGGTATAGCAGATGCTTTTGATTTGGATGATGATAATGATGGAATTTTAGATACTGTCGAATGTACAGGTAGTAGATTAAAATTTGCTGATATTTCAAATTGGGGATATACTGATGTAGGAAATACCAGAACATTTTCTAGAATACGTTTAGGCGATGTTACGATGACTTTAAGAAAGACGGCTACTGGTATTTTAAATGGTAGTAGTAGAACTAGAGAAAATCTTAATAGAGATCCATTTACACCGAGAGGAGATGCTAGTAGAGTCGTTATACAAGATTATGCTGATGTAAGAGGTGGAACCTCTGTTACTTATACTGCGACTTTAGATAAACCAGTGGATGCAATCTATTTTTATGCAATTAACTGGGATAACGCAAATACGCAATTTATCGGAGAAAATCATAGAGAAGAAATTATTTCTTCTGGTACTGAGATACGTTTTGACGAAAAAACAAGAATGTTTAGAGATATAAGACCTGGAACTGGAAGTAACCCAACTAGAGATGGTTATGGTGTTATTAAGATTTCTTCTGTAGATGGATCGCCTTTAACAACTTTTACTTATAAAAAAGTTTTAAATATTATGCAACGAGATAATACAAGATTCACGTTTGCTTATTATGAAAGTGTATCATGTGATGCAGATGGAGATGGTATTCCAAATGATCTAGATTTAGACTCTGACAACGATGGATGTCCTGATGCTATGGAAGGTGGTGACAATGTAACTTATGCTGATTTAGTAACAGCTGATAGCAATTTAACTGTAGGTGTAGGTTCTTCTGCAGCTAATCAAAACTTAGCGAATACACCAGAGGGAGTTAATGCTGATGGTATTCCAATTATCGTAAATGAAAATCCTTTAGTTAATACAGATAATGCAATTGGGCAAAGTCTAGGAAGTACTATCGACGCTATGGTTAATGGATGTTTCTGTTATATTCCATCTAAAACTGACGGTACGATATTAAATACTAACACTGGTATTTCTGCATTAGGTAGAGGAGTAGAAAACCCAGATAATTGGCCAATGGTAAGAAATGGAGCTTGGGTTGCATTAGAATCTAATACAAAAGGTTTTGTTCCGAATCGATTAACAGCAGCAGAAATCGCTTTAATTCCACCATCAGAACTAGTTTCAGGAATGATGATTTACAATAATACACTTAATTGTTTACAAATCTATATTGAAGGTTCGGCTACCGGATGGAATTGTTTAGATCAACAAGCATGTCCTCAATAATATAATACACCAACCTAAAATTAAATTATTATGAAAAATATATTCATAGCCATATTAATCTTATTTTCTAATGTAGTATTTTCTCAAATTACTATTGGAAAATCAACTCCTACTTCAACTGCTGTATCGTTGGAATTTGGAGATGAAAACAGAGGTTTACTTTTACCTTGGGTTACAAATGTATCAGTCGTAGAATCTCCTGAAAATGGAACAATGAGTTACGATAGCCAAGATAAAAAAGTGAAAGTTAAATTAGCCAATGGATGGAAAGATTTAACAGTAAACACAACGGGTACTACTATAGATCCAATTACACAAGTTGATGGGTTAACTATACAATCAAGTTCGGTTAACGAGCAAGTAGATGCAAAAGTATATATCGGAGAATTAACTGCAACTAAAGGTATTTTAGTTCTTGAGGATAAAAATAAAGCAATGGTTTTACCTAAAGTTTATCAACCTCATTTGAATATCATTAATCCTTCACCTGGAATGATAGTATTTGATACAAAAGACAATTTACTATGTGTATTTAACGGTAAAGATTGGGCTTTTTGGAAACCCCAAGAGTGGTAATTAATAATAACAAAGGCTTAGAATTTATTCTAAGCCTTTGTTTTGCGTATAAATTAAGTATAAATTATTAAGTAATATAAACTCAAAATATATATGTAATGATAAGAGTCTTTCAGAATGTTTGTAATGATAAAGTACTATTTTTCATACACTTAACTATTTATAATTTTGAATAACCAACCTAAATCTAAATCTATGAAAAAAAGATACTTTTTATTAATTCTATTATCTAATTGTTTATTTGCACAATATGTAGGTATTGGAATTGATCAACCAAATGCTTTATTACATGTGAAATCTTCAGCCTCTACTACAAAAGCTGATGGATTTAAATTGCCAAGTTTAACATTAGAACAACTAACAGCGAAAGGAGAAAACGTCTATACTACCGAACATCGTGGTACCATGATTTATATTTCAAATACTTCATCTGGTAACACTTTGGGGCAAAGAGCCAATATTAATGGGGTAGGACACTATTATTTCGATGGCTCTTTTTGGAATAAAATCCAGAAAGATATTAGCCTTTACACGACCAATAGCAAATTATCGGGCGGTCGTAAAGTAAATTTAGATGGAAAAACACTTTCTTTTAATAATGTTTCAGGCTTCGGAAATCTCAATCAATTTTCAATTGATAATTCAACATTTTCAATCAATACGATTAATAAAAGAATAGGAGTGGGGAATATTTTTCCTACCACTAAGTTAGATGTTCGTACGAATACAAATAGTAATACTGATCCTGGACATGGATACATAGGGATTGGTACAACAACTACAGCTGCAAATGTAGCAGGAGCAGGTGCTATACGTTACCATGTTGATAATTTCAATAACGGAGGTTTACAATTCAGTAATGGTATAGTTTGGAATAACATGGAAAGTGAAGTTGAAAAAGTTGTTTTAAATGCTCGTAAAAATCAGCATCAAACTATTCCTAGTAATAGTGAGACTGTTATTCAACTTGGGAGAAAATTACAGATAATGTAAACGCTTTTAACCCAAATACAGGAGTTTTTACGGTGCCAAGAACGGGTAACTACATCGTATCATATAGTCTTAGTTTTGGGCATGCACAAATCCCAGCAAATAGCTATGTAGAGATATCAATAAAATCAAGTATAAGCACAAATACACAAAAGAGTAGAGTTGTTTATACTCGTGCTGGAGGTACTCAGATGAGTTCATATATGACCAAAACTTTAAAATTAACAGCAGGTGAACAAATTTCTTTTGTAGCATATCAAAATAGTGGCATACCTTTAAGGGTAGAACCTAGTGAGTAGGTAATGGAACTGGATTTGTTAATTTTTCTGTCGTAGAAATGTAGTTAAAGTAGAGTGAAAAATATTAATACTATTTAAAATAAAATATTATGACAAAATATATATATGCTATACTTGTAATAATGCCCTTTCTAGGTTATTCTCAAGTTGGAATTATGGAACTTAATCCAAAAGCAACGCTACATATCAATGCCTCTAAGAATATAAATTATGCAGATGGTGTAATTTTCCCTCAATTATCATTAGCAGAGCTAACATCAAAAGGAAATAATTTATACAATACTAATCATACAGGTGCAATCATTTATATCCATGATATTTCAGGAGGAAATCGATTATCACAAAGAGAAAATATTGCTTCAATAGGCTATTATTTTTTTGATGGTACGCTTTGGCAAAAAATTAATATAGAGGATAAAAATCTTTACGAAGATGATTATCATTTGACTAGCAATAGAACTCTAAATTTAGATGGAAAAAAATTGGCTTTTGAAAATGTGACAGGTAATCCAATTGCAAATCAATTTTCCATCGGAGGTAATTTATTTTCTGTTGATACGAATGCCAATAAAGTGGGTATAGGTACGCTAACACCTAATGCAAGATTGGATATACGTACGCTACCTACATCAACAACCGATCCTGGTGAAGGTGAAATTGGTATCGGGACAGCTTACGATACTTCTGCAAGTGCTGCTGGTGCTGGAGCAATTAGATACAATACGATTGCAGGAGGAATATTACAGTACAGTAATGGTATAGATTGGTATACTTTAAAAGGTGATATTTCTAAGGCAACAGTTGTGGCTACAAAAACTACTTCTATGTCTATTCCTGAAGCAATAGACTTAAAGATCCTTGATTGGTCGGAAACTGTTGATAATCAAAATTTGTTTAACCCTGCAAAAGGAACTTTTACTGCACCTAGAACAGGAAATTATCTTATATCTTTCAGTTATGGTTTTGATTCAGGAAATTATAATGATGACCGTATTGAAGCACAATTGCAAAGTAGTAGAGGAAATATTAATTATAAAAAAAGTGTGATTGGATTTCCAGGTGTTACAAATGATGTCATAGGAACAGCTAATATCACATTTGTTATGCGATTAAATGCAGGTGAAACCATTAATCCAGCAGTTTATCATAACTCATCAACTAAAACTATAACAACTGCAGCCGGTTATAATAACTTTTCTGTAGTAGAGCTTTAGTAAAAAAATAGATATCACAATGAGAAAATCAATATATTTATTGCTATTTATTGCCAACACTTTCAATAGCTGTATTAAATCCTTTGCCATTATCAGTTATAGTAATGGTTAAAATTGTATCGGTTAACTGAAAGTCTACTGTCAATTCTGTGGCTTCAGAATGTTTTATACTGTTATTGACGATTTCTTTAATACTTAAGAATAATTGTTTTCTTTCGTTTGTTGTTAAAGTTATATCACATTTATTTATTTGATCTGAATGAATAACATTCCAACCAATATTTTGATCACTTAGAAATTCCTTTAAAAATTTTTTGGTGTATAAAACAAGATCCAATAATTTGTCGTTATTGTTATCCATACTCCATACAATCTCAGTTAGTTTTAAATAAATATCTTTTGTATTCCTAAAAATTATTTCTAATTCTTTAAAGTCTTTTAAATTTAATTTTGATTCTAATATTTTTCTAGCCAAAGAAATACTAGTAAAATTAGCGCCTAAATCGTCATGTAATTCTTGCGAAATTCTATTTCTTTCTTGTTTTGATGTCTCGAATTCCTTTTTAATAAAAATTAATTCCAATCGTTTTTTTCTGTTAACATAATAGAATGCAATAATTATTATAAGTAATATAAATATTATACTTAAAGATATGAAGGCTATTTTAATGTTCCTTTCTTTTTCTAAGATTTTATTCTTTTCATTTTTTAATTTAGAAATATTAGAATAGTGTCTGCTTTCTTGTATAACTAATGTTTTATTTCCTTTCAAAGAGTTTTCAGTAAATTTTGCGTACTCATTGATGATAGAATCTTGTACTTCGCCTTCAGAATATTTAATCTTCAAAGGGAAATATTCTTTTAGACTATCATAATCATAAAATATACTTTGTTTATCAATGTTTTTTTCAACAATTTTTAGGTTAGCAATTACAGAATCTTTCATACCTAAATGATGGAAAGCTTCAGCTTTTTTTATGTACAATAAATTATAATACCCTAATAATTTAATTTCTTTGTCAAATAATTCAATCGCTTCTTTGAACTGTTTATTTTTCATTTTAAAAAAACCATTCACCATGTTGTGGAAGTAAACTTCTGAGTAATGATTTTCTTTCAGAATTAAATTTGCTGAATCGTAATATTGTTTAGCAATTTCATATTCATTAATTCTCGCATTTGCTAATGCAATAGATAAATAATCTTCTGTGATATATATTGGTTCAATTTTTCTTTCTTTTCCTCTCTGTAAAATTTCATTGTAGTAGGAGATAGCACTATTATAATTTCCGTTCTGAAATGCAATATCTCCCAAAATCGTTAAACTATTATCGTAAGTAGCTGGATTTTTATTTCTACTATATTCATTGGCTAGAAGTGCATATTTAAACGCCTTGGATCTGTCATTGTTTAAATGATAATATTTTGCTTTTAATTGATAATTGATCGCATGTATAACCGTGTCGTTTGAACGATCGGCAATTGATTGTGCTTTCTTAAGATTAGAAATTATTTCTTCGTTTTTACCTTGCGAACTGTAAGAAACATAGGCAATCATTAAAGGATAATGGATGTCTTTTTTTCTAAATCATTAATTAATGAATCGAGTCTTTCTACCGATTTAGTTTTGTTTGAATCTTTTAATGATGAGGTATGAATTTCAATTATTTTGTGCATTGTATTGATAGAATCATTGACTCTATTATTCTCAAAATTTATACTTTTTTTACAACTAAAAATTAGACATAAAAAAATTAGATAAAGAATATACTTTGTTTGCACGTAAGTTGGTTATAAAACAAAAATAATCAATTATTTACATATAAATATAACGAAAAAGTACTATTGAATATTTATTTATTTTAGTGTATAGTTTTACTAAGGATTTTTAATTTTTTATCCATAATAATTATAGTTATAAATTCTATTCAAAATAGGATTTTGAAATTGACTATTACTTTATCATTTTAAACATTTATTAATTATTAACACGACTTCATTATAAGTAGTTTTAAAACAATGGTTTATTTTTTGATATGATTATTTACAACCTTTAAAAATAAACATTATGACTACTAAAAAAGTTGAAGCTAAAAAGGATGCTGCTAAAAATTTGCAAGATCTTTTTGAAGATTGTTTAAAAGACGCATTGTGGGCAGAAAATGCAGTTAAAGATGCACTGCCAATTATGATTAAAAATTCAACCTCGAAAGCTTTAAAAACAGCATTAGAAGATCATTTAAAAGAGACTAAAGAGCAAATAAAGCATTTAAAAGAAGTTTTTAAGTCAATTGGAGTAAAACCCGAAGAGGAAAAATGCGATGCCATGCAAGGAATACTGGAAGAAGGTGAAGGTATTTTAGAAGAAACAGAGCCAGGTTCGGTTAGAGATGCAGGAATTATTGCTGCATGTCAAAAAGTAGAACATTATGAAATTGCATCTTATGGAACGATGAGTTCTTATGCTAAATTATTAGGACACAAAGAAGCAAAGAAATTAATTGATGATATTCTCAAGCAAGAAAAAAATGCTGATAAATTATTAAGTAATTTGGCAAAAAAAGAAATTAATATCAAAGCTGATAAATAAAATTCAATTAGCTAAAGAATACTAATAAAAGAAGATAAGATTTATTAACTTGAATCTTATCTTTTTTATGTATTCTAAAAAATAATAATTTAACAAGCAACCAATCCTACAAATTAATTTCAGTAATGGTTTATTTTAAAATATAATTTTAGAGAAATTATTTGTATAAAAAAAAACCTCGAAGTAAAACTTCAAGGCTTTTGCGGAGAGTGAGGGATTCGAACCTCAACTCGTGTTCCTTTATATCAGTTTGATTGATGAATCTTATTTTACGATGGTATCAGTTTGGACACCATATGTTTGAATGAAAAAATTGATTAATACAAATGTACGAAATCTAATGTTTTTATTGTGATTTACTTAGCCAAAATTTGGTAAGGCAATCGTTAAAAATTATGATGTAGAATATTCTTTACAGGTAAAGACATCTAACCATTCTACCACAGCAAAACTGACAAAATATAATCCGTTGGGATTATGAAATTTATAATTTCTGCTCATTAGCTTAGGTTTTAGTTTAAGCTATTAAAAAATAATAATTTTATAAAATTACAAATCCCACAAATATTACCTTGTAGGTTGTTTTATTGTTACTTGCTACACGATATAATCGTGCGGTAGCGGGAATCTATTTCTAATCATCTAAAAATTTAAATCTTCTGGATCTATAAAATTAGGAGGAGTTGTCCAAATAGTATCTTTATTTAAATATTCATCAGGAATAATTGTGTTTTCAAAAAGAAAAGATTCTGATATTCTATTCTTATTAAACATTATTAAAACTTTATTGTTTTTTTCTTTCTTTTGTTTATAAGTTGCTGAACTACCATTATATTTAATGTTGTTAATTATATACTCATAATAATAGACATTACTTCTTGTTGAACCATCTATATCTTTTATAATTCCAATTGTAAAAGATGAATTCCTGTACACCTTTGAAGCTTTTAAAGAATTGTATTTACCTATTGAGATTATTATTAATATGAAAATTAATAATAAAGAAATTACTGTTAATACTTTTTTCTTATTCATTTTATTTTTTAGAATTTTCAGTTATCATTTGAGATTGTAAATTATTATGAAAAGATTGTAAACCTTCATTAATAAGTGGAGATGCTTTATCTCCTAAAACACTCGTTCCTTCACCTAATTTCCCTAAACCATTCCCAATATATCCAGTACCTATTTTTAATGTCTCTGACATAAGGAATTCTGTTGATTTTAAGTCACTAAATTTAAGTTCACTGTTTATTAAATTTTGAGAAACATCTGACATTTCGGTCGTTATTGGTGAAATAAATCCTGGACTAACGCTTCCTATGGCTGCATTTATAAAATTAACTTTGTATTCACCTGTAAAAGTTTTAGAAATAGCAGCCTGCATAAAAACATCTGCTCCATATTTAACTAATATTATTGTACCATACTCTACTGCAATAGGTAGCATAACAATACTAATAGCTGTACCATTAATAGTATTGTCAATACTTTTAGATAACTTTCCATTATGCATTTCTAAATACCACTTAGTAGCATTCGGATCATTAAATAAATTATCATAACTTTTAAAAGCTGATTTTTCTATTGATTTTATATCATTGAAAGCAATATTAAAAAAAATACTTACTTCTTCTTTAACTTTAGTTGCGGTTGATTTTGCGGTAATAACAGCTTCAGCAAGTTGAACACAAGAACCTTTTTTACTACAATCAGTTTCATCTCCATTATTTGATTCAGAAGACATTCCTGTAGGATCTATAAAATAAATAGGATTATTTAATGTATAGTTGTAAGTAGAATTATCAGTAAATTTCTCAGCCAACGGGTCTATGTTAAACCAACGTCCAATAGCAGGGTCGTAGTTTCTTGCACCGTAGTCGTACAAGTTTAGGTTTAATTCCTCTTGTAGTTCTTTACCATTGTATTTGTAATTATACGTCGCAGAACCTGTAATAGGAGTATTTTCAATTAAACCAAAATCACCACCAATAGCAGCTTTGGCTACAATTGATATACGGGCACCATCTGTTGGATCTGTTGGTGTAATAATTACTTGTTGTAAAGGTTGATATCCTGTGTGTTTTAAACCGAATGGAAGTATATTATTTAAACTTAAAATTCTCAATCATTACGTTTTATGATGAGATAAATATAGATATTAATTTCAATAATAGTTTATTTTAAAATTTAATTTTAGAGAAATTATTTGTATAAAAAAAGCCTCGAAGTAAAACTTCAAGGCTTTTAGCGGAGAGTGAGGCTCCGGAACTATATTTTGTATCTCCCATTTTTAGCTACTTTAGAAATATGCAATTCAAAAGGTCGCTATAGGGTCGCTTATTTCAATAATTGGTTTAGAATGAACTTCTTGATTGAATTACAAAGATATTAAATTTATATCTCATTAACCCCCAAATACTCCTCTAATTCCTTCCAAGTAATGACCTGATGAGGTTGCTTGTTGTAATGCTTTTTGATTTGGTGATAAATGCGAAGTGATTGTCTATAACTTTTGCCGGTGATGATTTGGATGTCTTTCGGGTACACGCAAATTCGTTGTAACTTCTTGTTTTGCATAATTATACATTTTCATACACTATCTATACTTTATCTATACTGTATATATACCTCATCTATATGTCAAATGGTGACAAAAGATGAATAAAAAGTCATTTGGGATTTGCTGGTTTTAATAAAGTTACGGTTTTTTCTATACTTGTATTATATACCGGTAGAATATAGAATGTTGAATGATTAAAATGTTGAAGAAATGGCAAGGCAAAAGGGCATTATTAAGCTATTAGGTACTGTTGGTGACATTACCTTTTACAAAGCAAAAGAAGGGTTTTTAGCACGCGAGAAAGGTGGCGTGGATAAAAGCCGAATTATGAATGATCCTAACTTTCAGCGTACGCGTGAAAATGGAGCTGAGTTTGGTAGAGCAGGGGCTTCTGGAAAGATGTTGAGAACTTCGATTCGAGGAGTGTTATTAAACTCTGCTGATTCGAGAATGGTTGGACGTTTGACACGTGAAATGGTGAAGGTGATTCAGACTGATATGATTAGTGAACGTGGGGATAGAAATGTAATTAACGGTGATTTATCACTATTAAAGGGATTTGATTTCAATATCAATGGTAAGTTATCTACAACAATTTATGCGCCTTACACGACTACGTTAGATCGTGCACAAGGTGAGGTTAAAGTTGATATACCAGCATTTATTCCGATTAATATGATTAATGCACCATCGGGAACGACGCATTTTAAAATTGAAGCTGCTGCTGCAGATGTGAATTTTACGGATGGGACATTTAATGTATCAAATGCCGATACGGGAATTTTACCGTATGATTCGGTTGAAACTTCTGCCATCAGTTTAGAAACTGAACTACCTGCGAACAGTACAGAACCAATCTTCTTGGTTCTGGGAGTGGAATTCTATCAAGAAATTAATGGTGAAAAGTATGTACTGAAAAATGGTGCATACAATGCGCTACAATTAATTGATGTGAATCAACCGTAATGAAATTAGAACTGATACGTTCATATTTCCCTAATGGAACAAATGGTATTCTTCAAAATTCGAAGGGTATCATTTGTTATACGATTGAGTTGCCATGGTTGAATAATGAATTGAGAAAATCGTGTATTCCGGAAGGGAAATATGTTTTAGTGAAACGATACAGCCAAAAATACGGATGGCATATTTTACTGAAGGATGTACCGAACAGGACTTATATTTTGATGCATCCTGCGAATAATGCCAAAAAAGAATTGTTGGGTTGTATTGCTCCGGTGACTTCTATTGGAGGAGCTGGAATTGGATGGGAAAGCAAAAAAGCTTTTAATAAAGTAAAGGATTTGGTTTATCAAGCGATTGATAAAGGGCAAAAGGTTGAATTGGTGATTAGGAGTGAGATGTAAGACTTAAGACATAATGATATTTCACTTGATGTGATTCTGAAATGAATTCAGAATGACACTTACCGAAGCTTCTCAAGCTTCTCCTCTTAATCTCAAATTTGATGAAAAAAGTAATCAAAAAATCAAGACTACGATTTTCGACGGTCAATCATCATTTCGTTTCTCTAAAATGTTTAAATCACTCCTTTCAGTCGGTAAACATTTTTGCGATTCACTCAATGGATTGACACTCGTCTGCTAATCGCTATGTCGGGTTGATTTATGTAAGGCTTTTAATGCCATTTTTAAAAAATTGTGTAATTAAAAACGGATGATTTAACGGATGAAAATAATTGATCGATTACAATCCCCAACGCCTAAGTTGTTTCAATGGCTCCGAAATATCGGTTTGGTTTTAGCTGCTGTTGGTGGAGTGCTTTTAGCTTCTCCAGTAGCATTGCCGGAATGGTTAAATGATCTCGGTGGATATTTAACGGTTGCAGGTGGTGTTTTGGGTGCAGTTAGCCAATTGACGGTTGTAGATGGCGTGAATAAAGATGATACAGGATAGTCAAATGAAAATGGGGGTTCTCTGTGGTACAATATTTAGTATCATTGGGAATTTAGGTTTAAGTGATTTGTTACAAACTGCTATTCTTGCTGGAGTTGGTGCTTTTGTGAGTTTCGTGGTTTCTTACATTTTAAAGAAATTAGATAAATAAAAGTAAAGGTTCTTCAATGGAGGAACCTTTATTCATTTCTATATGTTCATTTTTATTCATGGATTTATTATTTTATGAATAATGTATTCATGAATCCTTCGGATTTGTCTTGACACAAAAACGAACCAAAAAAGTCAAGGCTTCAATTCTCGACGGTCAATCATCATTTCGTTTCACTAAAATGTTTAAATTTTAAACCGAAATCATCTCATGATTTCTCCTCTTAATCTCAAATCTTCGGTCAGTAAACATATTTACGTTACTCTCAATGGATTGACACTCGTCTGCGAATTGTTATGCCGTTTTTTTATGAAAATGATTTTCTTAACGCAGACGAATTAGAGGCTATTTTTGATTTTGGAGAAATAGAAAAAGGCTCTTCGTTTGAAGGGCCTTTAGTTTTTACTTAATGTGTCGCATGATGTACACCTGTTTCAGTTCTCGGATGAGTTGAAGTTGTTTAGCGATTGATTCTTCATATTTCTCCAATTCGAGATAGCGTTGAAAATCATTCTCAAATTGGCGGTAACTACAATATACTTTATGTGCTTTTTCATATACTACTTTTTTAAAATCGCTGATTCGGATATATGGAATAACGGATCCAAATAGATAAGCATCAAAAGCATTTGCTTTCCATGCAGTATATAAAATCGCTTTATACATTTCGTATTGTCTCCAGCTTTTACAATGGATCACAAAACAATTCGGACAAGGTTTTTCAAGTGGTTTCCCCACATTTAAACCTTTGGACAATGCAAATAGATCATTTGGTTGAATTTTCGCTTTGGCTGAAAAGTGTTTAATTTCTGGTAAATTCATAGCTAGGCATTTAAAAATTTATGCTCGCTACGCTTCGCAGAATATTCTTCCAAAGAAAAAACAAAAAAAAAGAAAGCCATTTCTCCTTATCAGAGGCATTTTAAAGGCAAGGTTTTACATCCAAATACAACCTGTATAGGTGGAGATTTTGATGTAAACCTGCAAGGCTTGACCTTGACTAAAAATGAATCGGATAGACCTTTGCGTTTCTTTTTGTTGGAATTTTTTTTTCAAAATTTTCTTCAATCAGGATTTTTGTTTGAAATTAAATGTTTCAATTCAAAAGTGGGCTGTGTTAAGATTCAGGTTTTTAAAATCGGGGAAATACGCGCAGGGAAAGAAAAGTTATCTACTATTTAAATAGGTGGCGAGGGATTGTAGCTGAACATCCCTTTAGGGTGTTTTGCTACACCGAGCCAATTGGTGTGGGCTAATAAGCTACCAAGCAGCACAAAAGTGAGGGGTTACGAATTGCACTTCGACTGGGCTCAGCACAGGCTTGCAATGGAGTACCGAACGATGTGATGCGACTAGCGATTTAGCGTAATAGACCAATGTACCTTTTATAAAACTTTTGCTTTTCTTGACCTGTAGCTATTAATGGGGTGGTGGGGAAATGTGGTTTAAGAGTAGAAGCTTCAATGAAACTTAGATATTGTATTTCTATGTTCATTTTTTTGCTTGATCAAAAAAACGAACCAAAAAAAAATCAAGGCTTCAATTCTCGACGGTCAATCATCATTTCGTTACACTAAAATGTTTAAATCACTCCTTTCAGTCGGTAAACATTTTTACGTTACTCTCAATGGATTGACGCTCGTCTGCGAATTGTTATGCCGTTTTTGTTTCTGAAATGTTTTTCTTAACGCTGACGATTTGGAGGCCGGTTTTTCTTTATATAAAAGTTTTTTTTGTTATGAAAGATTAAGTTTTCATGGTGGATTTTTATCCCGAATCAAGCATTTTTGTGTAGAACATTTGAAATTAAAAGGAGAAGCTTCAGTGTAGCTTAGGTATAGTTTGTATATGTTCATTTTTATTCATGGATTTATTATTTTATGAATAATGTATTCATGAATCCTTCGGATTTGTCTTGACACAAAAACGAACCAAAAAAGTCAAGGCTTTAAATCGTCTTGGCTAAAAATCCTTTTCATTTCGGGAATGAATTAAATCGCTCCCGATGGTCGGTAATTCATACTTGTCCTTCATAAAAAATGATTTTCTTAACGATGACGATTTAGAGGCCATTTTTATCTTTATTTAAGAGTTTTTCTTCTTATGAAAGATTATGTTTTCATGGTGGATTCTTATCGCTAATCAAACATTTTTTGCACCTAACGAAAGCCCTTTATCAGCATTGGTTGCTTTTGTTTTTCTGCTTTGTGAAAAACAGTAAAGAGCAACGAATGCTAGGGCTGTTTTTGCCCAATGGTGTGCAACTTTTGGTTTGAATAGTAATTTTCGAATCAAGTTTAAAATGAATAGGTTTTTATATTTCTTACTCAAAACCTAGCCATTTTTATAGGTTAGAATGATTGTTACTGAATGAAATTGAAGTTGCACATTATTGGAGTTTTTAAACCCGAAGCTTCTCAAGCTTCTCCTCTTAATCTCAAAGTTGCAATAAAATGATTGTAGCGATAATTTAAAACTTCAACAATCTCCAAAAATCCATCATCAAGGACTTTCGGAAAATGGAAGGAATCAGACCATCGGAAAGTGCCGTGATTTCAATCCAATAGCGTCTAACATTCCGGTGTATATACGCTGTTGGATGGATTTTACTTCCGAAACGAGTGAGAGATATTGAATTGCTGTTCGAATGGAACTGGATGGATTTTTTAGAAAGGGTTGGCGGATGAGGTTATAATAAAGTAAAAAATGTGAGATTATTGAAAAATCTCACATTTTTATTTTATCTATTTAAAAAAACTACATTATTTAGGAATATTTACTTGTAAGAATCTATTAAATAATGTATCGCTTTCTGTCATAACCTCTACATCCTCTACCCAAAAATCTTTATCATCTGTAATTAATATATAATTATTTGCTTTACAGATCTGGTAATAGTAATGATCATTAAAATCTAAATGAGTTGGTAAATCTTTAAGTATATGTTTTAATTTGAATTTTTCTCCTAATTCATCTGACACTAAATATAAAGTATCATGCATATCTCTGATTTCATCACATAACATCACATATGCTCTTTTAAAATCGGACGATTTTCTAAATACAGCTTTATAAAAATCTTTAGGAGGAATGTAATTTGGATCTTGTCTTTTCATTTTTAATAAAAACTTTTCCATATGTACATCTCTGAGAATACGATTAATTACTTCTGATAATACTAATGCGGTAACAACAATTTTACACTTACTATTATCTTGAATTTTCTCTACAAATGTGATGTAATTTTTGTCCTTGAAAGAAGGTTTAGATTTAGGAGTTAGAATTTTAATCCAAATGTTAGCATCTAAAAAATAAAATGCACCATCTTTTGGACGTGCATTTTGTGTTTTTGAATATTTATAAGGCATAATTAACCTTTTCTTTTTTTATAAAGAAACAATCATATTATCTACTAATTCATCGTATTGGTCTCCTAAAAGAGCGTTTTCAATGATATCTTCAACTTTGAATTTAAACATTGGTTTATCTTCTGGAAATACAAAGTTATTAATATTCAAATTGTTATAAATTAAAGCATATTGCCCTATTGATTCATTTAAAAAAGCTGTAGAAATACGCTTAATTCCTTCAAATGAAAGAATTAAAGAATCTGGCTTAATCTCTTTAATTGCATTAAAAACATTAACACCATCTTCAATATTTGTAGCTAAATTAGAATTTATAATATCTAAAATATTGATTTTCATAATTTTGCTTTTAAACGGTTTGTGTTTGCAAAGGTACAATACTAAATTTCAAATACCAAATTTACTATTGTACCTATGAATGGTTTATTAAAAATCTGTTTTTTCAAAGGAGAATTTTCAAGATTTTTACTCCAAAATGTATCACCTGTTATAATTTGAAAATCTCCATTACTTGAACTAAAATAATTATTTAAATCATATAAACCAAGCCCTCCTGGTGTATTTTTTTTAGTTGTATTTCTTTTTTCTAATGCCCATTTGATTGCTTGATAGTTTGACTGTACTTCATTCTTTGTTTTTTCAGCGATTGCGGGAAGAAAACCTATCCCTAAATCTACCATCGTAAAAATAAGTTTAGATTGTCTAGGGTAGTATTGACCACACACAAAGAAATCGTTTTCGGTTTGAGCATGAAGTTGAATATTACAAAAAATTTCATTTAATGCATCTAGTATACAATCACTCTGTTCATCAGATAAATTTGGCATACCTCTATGTTGCATCAAATTATTTTCTATATAATGATTGAAACCCTCTTTATCTTTCTGATCAAAATTTTGGAAAGCGATTGTTGAATTTCTTTCGTCCGATTTATAATTCTCTGAATTTAAAAATCCATTACGAAAGAGTACATCAAATCTATTTTCTAGAAATGCTAAATCTGTAGTAAACTTTAGATTATTATTATCTATTAATAATTGAATCATCGCTCCAAATATGGCGCTTAAATTCGCATCAAACCATCTTAGATGATAGAAATCGATAGATATTATACAGTCGAAATAATCTTTCGCTTCATTATAAAATTTAAATAATTCATTGATTCCTACAAAATTTGTAGTTAGATCACCTCCAATTTTAACAACTATCGTATTCTCCATATTTTACAAATCTATGTTTTCCCTTATTTCTACTATACTATTATTATATGATTTTTAAAAAGGTTATCAACAGGTTGTTAATTAACTACTATTAAATTAATTAAGCATGTCTATTTTGGATAATTCACGATAACAAACTTTATCAATAAATGATTGAGGTGTGAAATTTTAATGAAAGTAATATTAGAACTGATCACTCTATTTGTATATCATTCTTTAAAATATAAAAATGTTAAAGTCTACATTTCGAGATATTATCATTAAGTGGAGGGTGTATGAATATTTGTTTGATTCTTAAGTCAAAGATTAAATATCTTTAAATACTTATCTTAGAAAGTTGATTGACAGCTAACTTTTAAAATATAATAGCATATTATGTAAATATAAATCCTATTGTTTACACAATAACTATTATTGTTTTTATATCTTTTTTTGACAATTCCAATTTAATTATCAATAAAAAAACATTTTAAACCTATTTTTTAATGAATAAAAATTACTTAATAAATCAAATTTTTACTCATTATAAAATACAACATATCAGCACCTTAACTGATTTAAATCAGTTAAAAAATAACTCTGTTTTTTATCAAAAATTGATTTTTTTTATACCTTCGCACCGCTTTTACATCTTAAAGCAACAATTTTAGGTTTAAGTTGGTTATACAAAGCATTCATTTAAAGATTGTAGAGGCAAATAAAAGGTGCTGTTGGCGCAGCACCTTTTATTCAAATCGTTTAGCATACAATCTTTTAGCAATCAATAATTACTCTGTAAATTTATTATTTACAATTGAATTATCCTATACTTTATAAAAGTATTCTAAAGTTAAATGATTATTAATTAGATATATTATTAAATTTTAGCGGTTATTAGTATCATATTAATTTCCATTTTAATTGAATTTGTTTGTGTATACTACAAAATGAAAATTATATAATTTATACCTTCATTATAAAAATATAGGTAAAATGTAACTTTATACTTTTAAAAATTTTAGTTTCGATTATATAATAACTAACTCAAACTAGTATTTAGCTAACTATACCAACCACATACCGCTCTTAGGAGCGGTATTTTTTTGTATTATCACCAAGTATGGGTACGATAAGACTATAACTTTCATATAACTATAGTAAAATTAGACCATTAAAATACCGCTCAGTAGAGCGGTATTTTTTTTTATAGAAATTAGTCGATTTTAATTTACATAGAAGTTTATAATTCTAAAACTAACGCTCATTTATATGTAAGTTGGTTTTATAAAAGATTATATACTCACAGATTAATAATTTAACAGTTCATCCGTTATGTTATAATATCAATTATTTTTCTTAAAAACAGCCAAAAACAGCATAATCTATTTCTGTATTTTATGAAATTTAAATTCATGATAATTAAACTATTAACTTAATTATTTGATAATTTACTTCATTATTTATTAAATAGGTACATAAAATAAAATTTGAGATATAAAATAGTTTTTTGATGATTTTTGAAAATTTTCGGTAATTTTTACTCATTATAAAATATTTATAATCAATGATTTAAATCATCTAAATATTTTTAATCGCTTAATAATCAATTTAGAATTGTTTTCTAATTTTGTGCAATAAACTAAAACTAAAATTATTCAGCTCTGTTGAAGCTTGCTTTAATAATCTGAATAACAATAAAATTTCCTATTGAATCTTTAATGTAATCCGATCTTAATATAAATATTCATTACAACTAACAATAATACTAACTAACAAAAAAATGAGACATATCATTTTCTTATTACTACCCGTACTTGTTTTTTCAGGTATAGGTAAGGGTAAAACGTATTTTACAACTAATTTATGTTGGCATACAGGTAAAACTGCAATGGAAGAAAATCCTACTTGTATGCAGGGCAATGCCAATTATTACCATTGGGCTTTTGGATTTGTAGGACTTGGTTTTAAAGGTTCTTATGTTACAGGAAATGCGTTAACTGACAACACCTTTGAAGTTAGGTTAACTAATACTGCTAAACAGCCTATTGTATGGAAATTTGATACTAAAGATTTGCAGTTGAATATTGAAGATGTACATGTTACTGCTGTTTATGAGGCTGGTATGCAAAACTCTACCACTACATCTATTGACCTAACATTTGCACCCTATTCCACTAAAACTATTGTTTACCAACTGTCTGGTGATTTAAACACTGATCAGAACGCTATAAAAGGGATTTGGAAAAAATTCTTTTTTACCTATCATGACAGTCAAGCGATTATCGCACAATAAATCAAGAAAAATTATTTAATTATAACTATTAATTTTAAAAACTAACTCTCAATGTATAGATTTCTATTCTTGTTACTCCCTTTTATGCTCTTTGCACAAATTGGGGTAAATACAGAAAATCCGCATCCCGAATCCGATTTACACTTAGGCGGCTTAAATAAAACCATGATTGTAAATCATTTAACAGATTTAAATGCGATTACAGATCCACAATTAGGAATGATTGCCTATGATTCTACTTCTGGTTGTGTAAGAGGATATCAACAAGACGGTTGGTCTACATGTTTCAGTAATAATGTATCTAACCTATCCTTTGGATTAAAAGGAATAGGCTTTAAAGGAACATATACTAGTGGAACAACATTAACCAATGCCACATTTGAAGTCACATTAACCAACAATTCATCTAAACCTGCTATTTTAGGTTTTGGCGTAGAAGACCTACAACCAAATTTAGAGGATGTAAATGTTACAGCTGTTTATCAATCTGGCAGTAGTACAACTAATACTTCTACAATAGATGTTAATTTCCCTTCCAAAGGTTCTAAAACCATAGTTTATCGATTAACAGGTGAATTGAAACCACCACATACTACACTTGTTGGAATATGGAAAAAAATAACATTATCCTATAATGATACTCAAGAAATAACTACAAATTAAATTACTAACCGCAATAAATAAATAAAATGTTTAGATTCTTATTATTATTTCTCCCATTTATGCTATTTGCGCAGATTGGGGTAAATACAGAAAACCCACATCATGAAGCAGATTTACATTTGGCTTCTAAAAACAAAACTTTAATCCTTAATCATGTAGATGATTTTGCAAAAATTACAAACCCTTATCTTGGTATGATCGTATATGATTATATAGAGCATTGCTTCAAAGGATATCAACTAAGTGGTTGGTCTGATTGTTTTGGTGCCAAACAAGAAGATCCAGTTGTACGTGTAGATGGACCTGGTTTTAAGGGGACATACATACGTGGACAACAACTAACTGATGCTACATACGAGGTAACTATTACCAATAATACTTTTAGAGAAGCTACATTAGGATTTAATCTTACTGATTTAGAAATTGATCAAAGCGATATTACCGTAACCATGCTAAGTATTCCTAGCGAAGGTAAAAGTACTACTGACCCACAAGAATCTATCGACATCACTATACCTGCAGGAAGTAGCCGTACCATTGTTTATAAATTAAGCGGTACGCTTAATGCACCCTACACTAAGCTTACAGGGATTTGGAATAAAATTATTCTATCTCACGAAGATGAACAAGAGATTGAATATATAGCAGATTGTAACAATGGAACATGGGTAACAGATTTACCGTTAGAAGATGATGGACTTTTAAAAAATGGTAAAACATACAATTTAATATATACAGTTCCTATTCCTAATTCAGAAGGTTACTCTTTTGAAGAATTAAATATCACTAAAGATGGATTAACTCTTACAAGAGAAGTTGTATCTGGTTCTTTAAATGGAATTTTAAGATATACAATAACTGGTACCTACACCGGTCTAGATTTCACACCTGCAGTATTTGGTAATTTTGCCGGATGTTATTTTGCAGTAGGTAGATATCCTTATCACTGTAAAGAAATTAAAAATTTATATCCTAACTCATTATCAGGAGTTTATACGATTGATTTAGATGGTAATAAATTAAATGTACCAGCTTTACAAGCATATTGTGATATGGAACCAAAAGCTACTAAAAATAATATGATAGATAATGGAGGTTGGACATTAGTTTTAAATTATAATCATTTAGGTGGTACAAACCCTGTAAAAAAATTAAGAAATGATTCTTTTCCTATTTTAAAAAATAGCACACATGGATATGATGAATCTAATACAGAAGCATGGGGGCAAACATCAAAAGAGCTTTTACAATATTATCCTATAGTTGAAAATGAAACTGAATTAAGAATATTCGGTAGTACAAATCAACATAGCCGTGTTATACATTTTAAATCTCGTAACATTAATATAGTTAAAGCATTTATATACGATAAAACTTTATCATATGAGGGTATAAAAACTAACCATATACAATTTATTAATCATAATGGATTGTTACCACAGTCAGCTAATTCTTACTCTAATACTATACTTTCTCATACATTTTATAATTCCGGAAAAGAGTGTTGGAATATGGGAACCGATGGTCGATGGGAAGTGGATAATTACTTTAAAGATACTAATGGATGGAATTATCATACACTACACCAAGTATGGATTAAATAAGACTATAACTTTCATATAACTATAGTAAAATTAAACCATAAAAATACCGCTCAGTAGAGCGGTATTTTTTAAACTAAAATAAAATTTCTCAACACACTGTAAATATCTGATTAAAATCATTTATATTTTTAGTAATGAATGTTATATAAAACAAACCTAATACTTATCTTTGTAGCACTTTTATAGGTGCAATAAATTAGTTAGTTAGGATTTATAAATCTATGTAGAAGTAGGTTAAAAGGTGCTGTTATTACAGCATCTTTTTTTTTGATATATGTATGTTTTTTTCTAAATACTAACATATAGTAACTTCTTGCTAATCAGAATTATTTATAGATTAATTATAACAAATCGTTCCTATACTCTTTTATCTTTCCTATCTGGTGGAATAGAAATAACATTCATCATTTGACGGAGACGAGATCGGACACGTTCGGTATAATATTTTTCGATCTCGGATGCTGATAGGTTGGTTGTGATGTGGGTTTTAATTTTAAGATCAATAAATAAATCGTAACGGCTAAGGATGACCTCAGCCATTACATTGCATTCGTTACCGAAATATTTGATGTTGTTTTCTGTACCAAGATCATCAAAGCAAATGTTTTTCATTGGAAAATCGAAAGGGATTCCTTTGCTGTATTTGCTAATGGTGTTATAACCATCTCTGATAAACTCAAAAGAAACATCTCTGCAAGTGGTGTAATAAAACTTTTGTTCTTTGGCCATAATGGTTTGCATTAACCGGAACCAAGTTGTTTTTCCCATTCCGATTGGACCAGTTAATAAAATCCCTTTACTTAAATCCATTTGTAGCTCTTGACATTTCTCTTCATCATGCAAGAAATAAGCAGCTAAACGTACAATAAACGGAAAATCTTCTTTATGAAAAGTATATCCTGGATGAATGTATTTTCTTCCTTGTTGTTCTAAATGAAATAATAGCTTTTGATAATTAATCATCACATTACAATTTGGTTATAAAGGTTCGTCGTATCGTTTGTTGATGGATGTATCTAATGGTTTTTGTGCTGTAAATCGTGAATAATGTGTGTATTGTGAAGCATTAATCATCCAATTGTTTGCAGCTGCTTTCCAATTTTTCATTTTGGTCTTTCCCCCTACTAGCCAGCCAACCGACTCGAAATAATAAAAGAATTTTTCAGCATCAAGCATTGGCTTTCCTTTTTCTTGAAAATATTCTTTTGCTTCATCCAATGTTGGAATATTAGATTTTTCACTTGATTTTATTTCAGACTGTTGATCACTTTTATCGTTAGGTTTAGATAAACAATTATTATTGTTTATTGTTTTATTGTTTATATGTTTTATAAAAGGCTCGTTCCCTTTATCATTCGCTGTATCTAAAGCCGTATCATTTTGTGTACTGCTCTGTTTTATATCTGTGTTATTGACTTGATTATTTTTTGAACTCCTACGTTTTGAGAATTGTGCTGATTTTGTAAAATCAATGAGATACACTTTACTCCCTAAAAATGGATTGTACGAAGGTTCGTAAATGATATATCCATTATCATGTAAAATCTTCATGGAGCGATGATACGTGCTTTTAGACATGATCTTACTTAAACGCATGATTTCATCACGAATGACTACTATTGGATTAGAGAATTGATGCCTGTTCCATGTATTGAATAATGCTAAATAAATAGAGATTTGGCTTGGTGATATATCTGGATCACTTTGTACTTTTTGAAAGAAGAATGATAAATGTTTGATGTAGTTCATTTTGTGTGTATTAATGTATGATGTAAAAAAGTAATATGTATTAAGATTAATTTTCATTTTTATTCATGGATTTATTATTTTATGAATAATGTATTCATGAATCCTTCGGATTTGTCTTGACACAAAAACGAAACAAAAAAGTCAAGGCTACGATTTAGATGTTCTTTTTTCCTTGATGAAAAAACGAACCAAAAAAATCAAGGCTATAAAACGATTTACCTAAAAATGAATCGTGTTTCGGGAATAAATTAAATGATTCCTTTCAGTCACTAATTTATTCTAATCCTACTCACTTTTCATTTTCTTAACGGTATCGTTTTAAGGCCGGTGCTTTTTAGTAATGTTTAATTTAAAAAAAGTATCGGATGAAAATAGTTGATCGAATTCAATCCCCGACGCCTAAGTTGTTTCAATTGCTCCGAAATATTGGTTTGGTATTAGCTGCAATTGGTGGAGTGCTTTTAGCCTCTCCAGTAGATTTACCAAGTTGGTTAAATGATCTTGGCGGATACTTAACTGTTGCAGGTGGAATACTAAGTTCTGTCAGCCAATTGACCGTTGTAGATGGTGTCAATACACATGATTCAGGATAGTCAATTGAAAATGGGTACACTTTGGGGTACACTATTTAGTATTGCGGGGAACTTAGGCATAAATGATTTAGTACAAACTGCGGTTTTAGCTGGTGTAGGTGCATTTGTGAGTTTCGTGGTTTCGTATATTTTAAAGAAATTTGATAAATAAAAGTAAAGGTTCTTCAATGGAGGAACCTTTATTCATTTCTATATGTTCATTTTTATTCATGGATTTATTATTTTATGAATAATGTATTCATGAATCCTTCGGATTTGTCTTGACACAAAAACGAAATAAAAAAGTCAAGGCTACGATTTTCGACGGTCAATCATCATTTCGTTTCACTAAAATGTTTAAATCACTCCTTTCAGTCGGTAAACATTTTTGCGATTCACTCAATGGATTGAAACTCGTCTGCTAATCGTTATGCCGTGTTTTTATGAAAATGATTTTCTTAACGCTGACGAATTAGAGGCTATTTTTGATTTTGGAGAAATAGAAAAAGGCTCTTCGTTGGAAGGGCCTTTTCTGTTACTTGATGTTTCGCATAATATACACCTGTTTCAATTCTCGAATGAGTTGCAATTGCTTAGCGATTGAAGTTTCGTATTTCTCCAATTCTAGATAACGCTGAAAATCATTCTCAAATTGGCGGTAACTACAATATACTTTATGTGCTTTTTCATATACTACTTTTTTAAAATCGCTGATTCGGATATATGGAATAACGGATCCAAATAGATAAGCATCAAAAGCATTTGCTTTCCATGCAGTATATAAAATCGCTTTATACATTTCGTATTGTCTCCAGCTTTTACAATGGATCACAAAACAATTCGGACAAGGTTTTTCAAGTGGTTTCCCCACATTTAAACCTTTGGATAAAGCAAATAGATTCGTTTCAAAAGACGTTGTATTCCGAAGCTTATTAAGCTTCTCCTCTTAATCTCAAATAAAAGAAAAAAGGAAAAAAAAGAAAGCTCTTCGATATAGCAGGAGTATTTTTTAAGGCAAGGTTTTACATCCAAATACAACCTGTATAGGTGGAGATTTTGATGTAAATCTGCAAGGCTTGACCTTGACTAAAAATGAAACTGATAGACTTTTGCGGTTCTTTTTGTTGGATTTTTGGAAAATCGAATTGTCTTGATTCCAGGTTTTAATTTGGAAGTGGAATTGTCTTTTTTCAATGTGGGATTTGTTAGCATTAAAAATTTCAATCGGGGAAATATGCGCAGGCGAAGAAAAGCATGCTTCTATTTTAAAAGGTGGTGAGGATATGTAGTGGAACATCCTTCAGGATGTTTTACTACACCGAACCAATTTGTGTGGGCTAATAAGCAATCAAGCAGCACAAAAGTGAGGGGTTACGAATTGCTTGCAATGGAGTACTGAACGATGTGATGCGACTTGCTGTTTAGCGCAATCACAAATGTACCTTGTATAAAACTTTGCTTTTCTGAGCCTGTAGCTACTAATGGGGTGGCGGGGAAATGTGGAAATCTTATCGCTTATCAAGCATTTTTTGTGTAGAACGAAAGCCCTGATCAGCATTGGTTGCTTTTGTTTTTCTGCTTTGTGAAAAACAGTTCTTAGCAACGAATGCAAGGGCTGGTTTGTGGAGTTTGGTGAATGAAACGAAACGTAATGAAATGGAAGTACATTATTTTCATACTGAAATGCAATGAAGTAAAGTGGAATGAACCTAACGGAGTAAATCGTTTGTACAAAAATGCTTGTTGCGATAATTTAAAACCTCAACAAGTGCAAAAAACGATATGAGATTCGATTAGTTTTGGACAGGTAATGGAAGGGGCTATTTTGCATAATGTGATTATAGTGGGGCTTGTCCCCCGTTAGCCCGCAGGTGACTATAATGCCATGTTATGTAAACATAGCTTTGGTGGGGCGGCTGGGTTCGAGTTGTGGGTTTTGAGTGATGAGTTTTGAGTTTTTTTGCTTTTGTTGGCAGCTAAAAAAATCCCCAACTGAATTTGAAATTGAGTTGGGGAATGAGTTTTATATATTATGTATCTCAAATAGAGGTGTCAATATTTCTTTCTTTTCATCTGATAATGATGGAACGGATATAAATAACCTATTCTTAGCCCTACTACAACCAACATAATTTATTCTATGTTCTTCATTATTTGATAAATTTCTGTTAAGTAAAAAATCTAAATCATTTTCTTGCTTTAAAACTAACAATACGTTATCAAATTCATCTCCCTTTGCTTTATGAATTGTTTTATGTAAACTTAAATCATCAGGTATAGATACACAAAAGTAAAGTTGAGTAAATGTGTGATTCTCATAAAATACTTTAACAGCACCTTTAGTTACTTTTGTCAAATCTGAATCAATATTGTTTCTTACGAATTCAGAAAACTCTAATAAAGAACCATTTTCAAATTCAGAAAACTTTTCAAGAAAAATTGTTATATAATTTAAAGCCTTCTTCTTTCCTCGAATCTTATCTGTTTTATAATTAAAATACTTTTCCAATTCCTTAACAGCGTCCTTGAACTTCTTTTCTTTAGCATAAGCAATAGCTTTAATACAAGAGTAAAATAGCTTACTTCGCCTATTTGAATCTTCCTCCTTAAGTTTATCTAATAATGTATAATCTAAGCCAGCACCGTTAATTTCTGCTTTCATGGCGTTCGATGTTATATTATTCCTAGATAGAGTATATACCTTTTCACCAACACAAACGTCTTTAGCGATTCTTAATGCTTTGTCCATATCTCCAATAAAAATTGAAGGTTTTACGTTAGTGAAATTTCTGAATTTAATTTGTGATATATCTGTTCTAATAAAATTTAAAACATCAATTATTTCATTACTACTTCTTCTGTTTTCCTGTAAAATATAATTTTCAATATTTGGTAATGTAAATAATTCGAATTGTGTGCAATCTGCTCCTTGAAATTCATAGATTGATTGAGCTACATCTCCAATTACACCAGTAATTGTTTTTTTTGATGCGATTTTTTTTATAATTTCTACTTGTATTGGATTACTGTCTTGGAACTCATCAACAAAAATATATGGAAACCTGCTGCTTAATATATCTAAGACAAAAGGAAATCTAATTATTATTTGAAAACTAAAAAATAGTATATCATCATGTGATATTTTTCCATTTTGCCAATATTTTTTTTTATATTCTAGAAAATCAATTTCTAAGGCATCTAAACATTTTTTGTTTAAATACCTTCTTGAAGTACCTTCCAAATAAAAAGCATCAGATCTATCACTAATTATACTTACTTCTTCTGTCTTTACATCGATTTTATAAACTAGAGAGTTTAACCAATTAATAAGAGCATATTTATAATTTGGAAGTTTTGTTAATTGATTAACCGAATAAGGATGCTTTAATAAATTACTATTTGGATGATTTGTTATCCATTCATTAATATACATCCAATTTGGGGTGATATCATCGTGCCCGTCAATTTTAGAAACATCGAGTTGATATTCATCAGCAATGAAAGAAACATATGGTTTGACAACATTATTATAAAGAAAACTATGAATTGTTGATACTTCAACTCGTTCAGCTGATGTTCCAAGACGTTTAAGAATAGTTTCTACGGCGATATTTGTATATGTAATGCAAGCAATTTTCTTTGTTCTAAAAAGTTTGTCAGAATTATGCAAAACATGTTTTATATGATTAACTAACCAATGTGTTTTACCAGCACCTGGACCTGCTGAAACTTTAAAATGATTATCTATATCTGGTAAAATATAATCAGATGTAATTGTATTTATTGGCATAACTCTTCAATTGCGTCTTTAATATATTCTGGGATAACAAAATCCGTAAAATCTTCAGTACCTTTCTTATTTAAATTTTCTTGAAGTGCATAACAAATTTCTAAAGCATTTTCCCCTTTTCCAATCGAATTCAAATACCTTGATGCTATAATTGCTCTCTTTTTTTGGTCATCCGTTAAAACTGAATTAGCAGTGATGCTATCTTTTATTCGTCTATTTTCTTTATTTTTTACGCCATCAGGCAATATTGCCAATAAATCATGAAAAGTTTTACCTTTCGTTTTATATAGATCCATTAGTTGTAATATTTCTTCTCTATTACTTATAGAGTCTGTTACTAGTAATTCACATGCAGGATTATTAAAAATTAAGTCATATTCAAATGTTTTTCCTAAATCAGAAGGTTGAGTATAGAACGTGATATTAGATTGATTGCCATTTGGATACAAATCTGCGTTAGTATTTGTTCGATATTCATAGTTATCGTTATCTATGTTTAATTCGTATGGATAACACTTTTTAAATCTACCATCGGGTTTTGCTTTACTTTCGGGATCTCTATCGGTTAAACAAACTATTTTTTTAGGTATTGAATTATTTTTTTCACTATCAAAAAGAGTTAAAAAATGTGAGAAATATCGTCCACCTACGTTAATTATAGCAACATGATTGTTTTCTAGAGATTCATCCATATAATTTGCAAATATTGACATTAATAGTTGTTCTGCAATCCCTTCAACAAATAGTACCTTTTGAGCAAAAAGCATATCTGATTTGGTTGCATCTAAAAACCTTTGAACATATTTTTTACTCTTATCATCTTCAAAAACCTTACTTGGATAGCCAATATTTGTTTCTCCATTTTCATTATGTAAACAGATAATCTCATCTAATGAAACAGCTGAAGTAATATGCGTTGAATGAGTCGTTACAAATATTTGCCTAACTTTCTTTTCTTCCTTATTCTCATTTAAAAATTTTAGGAATTTATATTGCATTGCTGGATGTAGATGAGCTTCTGGTTCTTCGATTGCTAATGTCGTAAATACCTTAGCATTTGTATCTAAATAATTTACATCTGCATTTACTTGCATTTTTGCTAGAAGTAAAGACATGAAAATTAAATTATTGTATCCTAAACCATTATGTGTTGCAGGAATTTTAATCCCACTTTCATATTCAACTATAAGTTTTAATACTGAATACATTTCATTTTCAGATATAGAACCTTCGAAGTTAGGATTGGCTTTATTAAAAGACGCTCCTGTTTTTTTAGCATAAGATAAAATTTGATTTTTACCTTCTTCAATTCTATTAGCCAAATCTTCAACAAGTATATCTGCCTTTTCAGAAAAAGCAACTTTTTTAGCTTTTATGTCTTGGTATTTAGTAACAGTATCTTTTGTGTTATCAATTTTGATATCATAATCCATAAAAAAATTAAATACTTCTCTAAGCAATGTGTTTCTACCCGTTAGCATGTCTCTCTCAACATCTCTAATAGCATTAAGAAATTGAAAATCAATTTTCTTTAATGATTCATTGTCTGCAGTTGCTTGATTAACAATGTCACCACCCCAAATTTTATACACATAATATCTAATAAAATTATGGTTTAAAATTTTCAAAGCTTTGACCATAGCCTTATCATCCTCATCATCAATTGATGATATTTCAGTAATGTACTCTTCAACTTTTTTTTCTGGGAGAAAAAATTCATATGTTAATACAGCTTCATAATCATTATCCAATTTAGTTAACCAATTTGAAATCATGACTAAGTCATCGGGTTCCTCTTCTTTACCTTTTTTTATAGTAATAGAAATGCTAATTTTTGGAGGAGCAGATTTTAATTCTGATAATGTTATATTCTTATGAAAATCATCAACTTCTAATCTTTTAGAATTATTAGAGTCAATCACTAGAGATAATGCTTTTATTAAATTAGTCTTACCTGCATTATTATGTCCTATAATAACATTTACACCGTCGTTAAATTCAATTTCTTTACTCTTAAAGTTTCGAAAATTATTTATGTTTATTTTTGATATGTACATATACGTTTAATAAAATAATATTAATTAAACGTATATATAATATTGTTATTATAAAGATTACGAAGCCTTTTTGATATTAGATTTTTTCTTTGTTTTTTTATCTTTAAAAGGTATATTATGTTTTTTTAAATAATCTATAAAAGTATTACTCTCAATAACATCGAAAGCTTTTTCCTTTGCTTCGTTTAAAGAATAATAAAGGTTTTTACCCTGAATATTGTGTATTGTTAAGACGAAAATATCTTTATCTTTTTCTTGAATTTGTATCTCAAATGAACCTTGAGATATAAAATATATATTTTTATCTTGCTTCCAGCGAATCGAATTTAAAAATCGCTTTTTTCTATTGAAATAACTGGTTTGAGATTCGACTAAGTTAGATGCTAAAATTGTATCTGTTAGCTTATCACAACAATTTGTACCTACTTCCATTATACCCCAATCTTTATGTTGAATAAGGAACATATGTCTAATAGTTGTATTACAATTTTGGCATGTACCATTTAGATCTCCTAAATCTTCTTGTGTAATGAATTCCCATCCTGTTGAAGGTCGAATAATTTGATGTTTAACGGCATGACAATATTTACATAAAGTTTCACAATCTTCTAAAGGATATTGCCAGGGTAAATGCCCAGGAATATATCTTTTATGATGAACTTGAAGAATTACCTCCGAATTAGATCTTTTACATTCTCTACATTTATAATTGTCTAATTCTATTAGTTCATCACGAAATTTTTTCCATTCTGACTTAGTATATTGATTCATATTAAAGTTAAGTAGGTTTATTATAAATTTATCAAAATCAATCTAAATATTATTATTATTTATAAAAAAACATATAAATAATTTTAACCTTTTAGGTAGTTGTTTTTTTGTATTTTTAGAGAAATTTTAGCAAAAATGTCATTAGATAATATCTATCAATTAAGAAATGATTTCATAATCCTTGGTTTAACAGGAAAAATGCAGGGAGGTACAGACTTAGTTATTGATCTTTTAAAAAGAGAAAGATTCGAAAACTATGATCAATACAAAGATTTTATAAATAAGTATCAGGAAATTAGTAGTTCAGAAGCTGAGAAATTTTATAAAACAATCAATTATTTAAATTACGAAGGGAATTGGAAAAAATTTGAAGTTATAGAATATAAAAATGTTATTTTACTGCTTCTATTAAAGAAATATTATGATCCAGATGTAAATAAATTTGCTACAAATATTGTAGATTTTATTTTAAATATTGGAGATTATAAATCATTCATTAATCCTCGATTTGGAAGTGATCATAAAGGATATGAAAAAAGTTCAGATTTTATTTCTGACGAATTTAATGATTTTTTAATCAGCAACTTAAGTAATATTACATCTATTCATTTAACAAATATTGAAGAAGATTTTTTTAAACCTACTTTAACAGATTTTTTTGATGATTTTTATAAAAAAATGGATAGTTATAGTCCTAATTTAAGGTACCGATTTATTCATATTTTAGGTTATATTTTTCGTAAATATGGAAAAAATTTTGATTTAGATGCTCTAATTGAAATAGAAAAAAAGAATGAAAATAATAACAGCTCTCAACATATTTATACTGTTGCTGAACAAATAAATAAAATCATTAAAGAATTTAGAAAGAAGAATAATCAAAAAGCACATTTAATTATTGATCGATTAAAATCATCGATTGAGATGAATTATTTCAAAGAGAAGTATTCAGGTTTTTATATGTGTTCAATTGATACGGATAATACAATTAGGACAAAAAATATTCAAGATAAATTATTTGCTAAAACATTTATTACAGACAAAGATTTAAATTTAGAAGGAATTTTAGCATTAGACCAATCAGAATACAAAATAAATGATTTTAAAAAAGGAGAATTTGCTTCACCAGATATAGAAAACTGCGTACAAAAGTCAGATTATCATATTTACTTAAGCTACGATTATAAAAATACTACTATCGCACATTATAATTGTAATTTAGATAAAGTTATTAATGATGTAAAAGCGAACAAAATTTCTAAATTGAATATCGAATATGTGTATCCTATTTTAGAATTTCAAGTTTTTAAACTTATTGCCTTAATCCAACAACCTGGGTTAATTACACCTTCTTATGTCGAACGAATTATGCAAATCGCCTATAACACTAAAATAAATTCTGGGTGTATTTCTAGACAAGTTGGTGCTGTTGTTACCGATGCTAATTTTTCGGTAAAAGGAATAGGTTGGAATGAAGTACCTGAAGGACAAACTCCCTGTTCGAGTAGAGATGTAAGGTATTTAATGAATAATGAAAAATCGCTTATGTTTTCTGATTTTGAAAAAGGTGATGGAACATATGAAGATAACAAAACCTTTAAAGAAAAAATTAAAGAAAACTTTAGTGCTTTATCTGATGATCAACTTAAAGGTAGATCGTGTCCCTATTGTTTTAAATCACAACATAATGCTTTTGAAGGGAAAGAAAACCAAGTACATACACGTTCTTTACATGCCGAAGAAAATGCTATGCTTCAAATTACAAAATTTGGAGGACAACCTTTAAAAGGTGGTTATCTTTTTACTACTGCATCACCTTGTGAATTATGTTCTAAGAAAGCTTATCAATTAGGTATATCTAATATCTTTTTTATAGATTATTATCCTGGAATATCACAAAAGCATATTTTAAAATCTGGAAAGAATAATCCTAGACTATTTAATTATATCGGAGGTATTGGTAAAGGTTACTTAAAATTTTATGAACCATTTTTATCTACTAAAGATGAATTATTTTTGAGAACAACTATTAAACCTCAAGAAAAGAAAGTTGAAAGTAAAGAATTATTAGAATTACTTAATTCTAAGGAAATTAAAACTTCATACCTTGATAAAGATGGTAATATAGATTTTGATAAAATAATAACTCTTATCAAAAAATAGAAATAAAAATAGCCTTAATCGATGATTAAGGCTATTTTGTTATATTATTGATTTTAGATTACTGATTTCAGTTTGAATACTAAGTTGTAGACTTTTATATTCTTCTGTAATTTGATCTTGTTTCTTACTCCACCGTTACTTGCCCATTCATCAACATTGGTAATAACCAATCGCGTAATTGTGCGAGTTCTTGATTTTGTTTTTGATTATTTAAGATTTTCTTGTAAAAAATATTTGCTTTACGCTCAAATTTATTAGCTAAATCTAAATGTGGCAAAATAATCATACTATCTTTCAAAAATTTGAAATGACGTGCATATCCATAATTAGATAAATCTATTTTTAATAATGAATGGTAAAATAAAATTTGGGGTAATCTTTCATTGTTACTAAATAAAACTTGTGTACCATCTGCTCCTCTTATAAAATCAAAATTAATAAGTTTTAATATTCTTGTGTGATCTCCAAATACAATTGCAGGAAAATCTACAGAAATATCTATTTTATAATCTTCTTTATCAGAAAAACCAGCAATGAAATCAGTACTTTGATCTACAATTGGAAATTTACCTTCAGAAGAATACTCTTTCGCATTTAATTTAAGGTTATTTTCATTTTTTCTCAATAAATCATCTACAAATTTCACCTCCCATCCCTCAGGAATTTCGCGTTTTAGTGTTGGGTTGTAGACCATTTTACCGCCTGCTGATTTGTAAGGTTTACCTTCTACATTTGGAAACTCGAATTGCACAAACCAATAATCGTACAGTGTTTTTGCCATGGCTTCTAACGCTGCATTGATTTTATTGTTGACTTCGATTTTATCGTCTAAGGCTGAAAGAACTGCGGCTATTTTTTGTTGGGTTGGTAAATTTGGTAAATTAATTTTAACACCATAATATGCTCCAAATGTCATACTTGGAACACCAGTTCCTGAATTAAGATTACTTAAATCTAATCTCTTTAAATAATGATATAAATAATAAGGAACTGCCTTTTCTTTATTGACAATAGTATAATATAATGTATCTACTGTCCAAAATGGTTTATTTGTATATTGAATATTTGACAAAGTACCTTTTCTTGGTAATAAAATACTTTCATCTTTATAGATTGCAGTATCAACCATTCTCATCAAACCACCACTACCATAAACAGGTATATTTCCATCATTTAAATGTTTATGATCACTACCATTTTTTATTTCAAGAAGATCCTTTAAATAAAAACTATTCATACTTCAATCCTTTTAATTGTTTCTGAATTTCTTGGTCTAAGACGTTGCCTTCTGCAAATAAAGCCGCTAAACGCGTTTCGAAATCGTTCATTTTTTGTTGGAACTCTTCGGGCGTGATGTCAACATATTCAATCTTTACCTCGAAGTATTGTCCAGCTGAGAACGAATAATTTTTGGCGATGATATCTTCTTTAGAAACGACTACGCTTAAATCTTCAACAACTTCTTTATTGTTAAACGTTTCAATGATTTTAGCTTCTTCCTCTTGCGTTAAAACCGTACGTTGGTTCTTCCCATCTTTTACCGTTGTTCCTAACTTTGATGCATCCATTAACACAATATGTTCGTTGTCGGCATTTTTATCTAGGAATATCACGGATACATTAGTCCCAGTACTTGCAAAAATATTAGATGGCATAGAAACTACTCCACGTAACCACCCACGCTCTATCATCGCTTGGCGAATTTTCTTTTCAATACCACTTTGTGCCGTAATAAAACCTGTAGGTAACACAATAGCTGCTTTTCCATTTTCGGATAAGCTGTACATAATGTGTTGGATAAACATTAAGTAAATAGCCATTGATTCCTTCTTCGTTTTAGGCACATTAGGAATCCCAGCAAAGAAACGGTCTTTAAAAGCATCCTTTTGTAAATCTTCTCTAAAATCGGAGAAATCTAATTTAAACGGAGGATTAGATACAATGTAATCAAACTTCTCGTTTAAATACGTTGGTTCGGCAATGGTATTGGTTTTAATGATATTCGGGATACTGTGCGATAAATTGTTAAGCACTAAATTTAAACGCAACATATTCGACGATTTCTGCGAAATATCTTCTGAATAAATACTACAATTTTCTTCTCCAATTTGGTGCGCAATACTCATTAACAACGTTCCCGAACCTGCACTTGGGTCGTAACATTTTACGCCACTTACAGGGTCTGGTGCTAAGATTTTAGCCATTATTCGTGCAACTGCATGTGGTGTATAATATTCGGCATATTTACCACCCGAATCGGTATTGTAATCTTTGATTAAATATTCGAAAATAGTAGCAAAGAAATCATATTTCTCTTCGAACATTTTCTCAAAAGAAAATTCGAATAATTTATTTACCAAAGCACGACAAAAAGCATCACGTTGCGAACCGTCTGAAATGAATTGGCTTAACTCATCAAACATTTTATCTTTTGCTCCCGAAGATGATTTAATAGAGAATATCTCTGCGTTCTCTACACTGATTTGGCGTAAGGTATCATCAAACAACTTGGCAAAATCCTCTTGATTTTGGTTGTTGTATAAATACGTAATCATGTGTTGAGGTCTTAATTGTGGGATATCTGCCCCAATTAAAACCGTTAAGAATTGGTATTCATCTTCTGATAAACTTTCTAACGCTTCTTGAAAATTTGTTGCCTCTGCTAAAGTTGGATTGACCTTCTTCGCTTCGAAACGAAATTTATCGTTTAAGAATTTATATAAGAACATTTGAGTAATGATCTTAAATTCGTTCCCGTCGTTTCCTAACCCATAATTGGCACATACACTTTTTAAGTTGTCGATTAATGCCTTTGTTTGGTTAATGAAATTTATATCTGTCATTTTATTGTTTTCGTTATTTGTATTCTTTGGCTTGTGCAGTAATTGTTCTAATTTCTTGTTTATTCTCTTCAATAACTTTAGCTACAAGTTTGTTTATACTCTCAATATTTTCTTTAGAACTTTGATAATTAAAAGTATTATCGCTGTTAAAAACCATCCATTCTTCTGCTGGAATGACTGCAAATTTAAGAAAGTTGTGGCAACTGTATTTTTTAGGTTTTACTAGGTTTAACTTTGGAGCTTTGGATTGAAATAGTTTAAATAATTCGTCGTAAGCAAAACGAACTTGACGATTAGCTAAATCATCTTTAAATTTTTTATATTTTTTTCCTGTGGCATCCCCCATTAAATCTAAATCTAAGATTAACTTAAAATCGAAACGATTTAATTCGGTATAAATCGTGTCGCCATCGGCAGAATATTTGTAATTGTTGGCATAATAGTATTTAACCCCACGCATGTCGTTTGATTGCCAATTGTAAAACACATTATCTTTTTCTAAATGCACATAGAAGGCTTCTACAACATCGTTAATTTCTGCATTAAGCTCTGTTTTCTTTATCCACTTCTCAAAATCATTTAATCGGTTGTATTTCTCTAAACAGATCTCTAAATAATCTGTAAAAAATGCATGAGAAATTTTCTTTTGAAAAGGTGATAAAACCTCCACAATATCTTCGAGCTTAAAAGCTTCCCAATGCCCAGTTGTATTCGATTTTGTAAACGTATGTGTAGATTCGTTACCTGTTTTAAAATAAATGGCAGAGATCTTACGGTTAGGACATTCTTTTGTTGCAACCTCATAATATTTTTCTAATTGATTCTTACCCGCTTTACTATCTGTTTTGTCTTCGATGATTAACAACGTATCATCGTTAACTTCAACCCAAATATCAATTTTATGAATTTGCTTTCTTACTTTAATTGATTCAATTTTTAATTTATCATTATCAATTAACCGTTGAATAAATTTTGTAGCAAGCTGATGTAAGTGTTCGTATTCGCTTTTCTTATATTTTTTATCAGCAAAGGAAAATAACCAACACAAGAAAGCATCTTGCGATAACTCTTTCGTAGCAAATTTAAAAATATTAGGTGCTTTCATTAGTTTAGTGTCTATATCCGTTATATTGTTGTTGATACTCGTTTACAATCAAATAATTAATTTTCTGAGTTGTTTTAAAATCTAAATTTATTTTTTGAGTTTGCACAAACTCTTTCACCACATTTTGCATCAAATTCTTTTCGAAAAAAGCGGTATTGCTTAAAATATTTTGATTTTTAAGGATTTGCTCGTCTGTCTTTTCTTTTACTTTGATTAATGCCTCGTATAATTTAGACTCTTGTACACCTAACCATTCATTTTCGGTTAAACGATTATGGATACGCACGTACTTTTCGTCGTTTTGATACTTATCTTTTAGGTTATTATTTAAACGATTGAGCTCTTTTACTTTGTCGTGAATATTTTTAAGTAAGTGAATATGCTCTTGCATTTCGTCTTGAGATACCTCATCTAATTTCTTGTTGGCAAAGATACGTTCTAACTCTTCTCTTAACGAAATAAAACGTGGATCTTGCTGGTCGAAATTGTGTTGCAATGCTTCTCTTGTCGAACGAATTTGATTTTTTAATTGATCGGCTAACACCAATTCGTTTTCGCCAATTTTCACAAAGTCAAAATAAACATCTTCTAACGCTAAGTTTAATAGCTTGGTGTTTTCTTCTTTATTTTTTAAGTTGTCAACGACGTTTAATTTATCCAGTTGTGCACGTGCTTCGATTAAGAAACGGTTATAATCTGAAAAATTAATGTCTACCTCAACATCCTCATAACCTTCTAATTTGATTACGTTTCTCAAATCCTTAGCAAGTTGAAGTGCCTTAACCAAATCTAAAACAATTTTCTTGTCTTGGATTTGCTGGATTTGTTGAGAGAATATTTCTTTGTTCTGGGTATTGTACTGAAATAAGGTTTCTTTCACTTGTTGTAAATCCCTTTGAACTTCTTCTTTGGATTTGAATAAGTTGTTGTAGAATTCGAAATCGTCTCCTAATTGATTTTGTAGCTCTTGATAATACAAGGCGTTGGTACGATCGAACGCTTTTGATATATCTGCAAAATCAACAACGTAACCGTATTCATAACTTTTGTATGGACGGTTAACACGTGTTAAGGCTTGTAATAAATTATGATCTTTTATAACACGATTTAGATACAATTTCTTTAAACGATTTGCACTGAAACCTGTTAGTAGCATATTATATACAAATAAGATGTCTACTTTACCACTTTTAAAGCCTTTGATTAAATCTTTTCGTATTTCTTTATCGTTGGCATCATGTAAGATTAAAGCCGCTTTTAATTTAGGCTGTTTTGTTTGGTAGACATTGTATGGTTCGGCTACTAATTTGCTTGCATCAATTTCTTGTACGCCATATTTCTCTTCGAATAATTCGAATAACTTTTTGGCTTGTGTTGCGGATTCGCAAACGACCATTGCCCCTAATGAGCTGTCGTTATTGGCTACACGGAATTCGATTAAATCATCTGTAATATATTCTAACAATGGACGAACGTATTGCTCGTGAGCATAGACCTCTGTTTTTAGAATATCGCCTTGTTTTACCTGTAAACGCTCTAATACCTCAGTCATTTGCATTTGGAATTTACTTTTAATCTCTTCTCGGATTAAACGCAACGTATAACCATCAGCAATGGACATGTTGTAATAATATTTGTGGATATAATCTCCAAACAACTTTTTAGAATCATATTCTTTCGCTACCTCTTTTAATAAAGGTGTACCTGTTAACGCAATTTTAATTGAATTTTTATCTGAACTGATTAAGTTGGCTAAGTAGTTACCTTTTGGATTGTATGAACGGTGTGCTTCATCTAAGAAATAGATTCGCTGTACATTGATATCATAATCAATAGGCATATCTGTACTTACTTCGTCTGAAAACTTTTGGATGTTTACTACTGTAATTTCTGGTTCACCTGAGTGATTCAAAATTGCTCCAACTTTTTTCATATCATTGATAAATTCTACACGAGAATTGACACGGTTAACTTTTAACCCACGATTTGAAAATTCGGTTGTTGCTTGTTCTAATAAGTCGATACGGTCTACAATGAAATAGAACTTTGGTATGATGTTCTTTTTTTGATAGTAATCTGTTAAATGCTTAACATTGTAATAGGCTAACGCGGTTTTACCAGATCCTTGCGTATGCCAAATGATTCCTTTGTTTATGCCTTGGTCTAACTTTGCAGCAATTGCCATGGTTGCGAATATCTGAGGATAACGCATGATGTGTTTTTGAACTACAGGAACACCATTTTCTTCCTCGTGAACATACGCCAACGCATATTTTAAAATAAATGCAAAACGCTGACGTGATAATAATGAAGTTAATATTCTATTAGTCGGAGAATCATAATGTTTATTGGTAATATATTCAGGACTATCCTTAATAGCATAAAGGTTATTATCCTTCAGAATTACAAGTTCATTGTCTAAATTAATTTCTTCTAAACGATCTTGTACAGGATAGTCTGGATCTTCTCTAAAATAACTGAAATGTAATTTTTTGTATGCTGAAGTTGCATAGTAAGCCCCTTGTATTGGTTCTATTACCCCGTCTTCGTATTCCATGTTGTTAGAGAAGATCATTAACTGCGTAATGTTTGCAAATCTTCTGAATTTAGGATTTTGAAAACGTTCATTGATGCGTTTACGTTCTGCTAGAATACCGTCTTTGTTATTAGGTTTTTTAACCTCAATAAAAGACAATGGAATTCCATTAATTAAAATGGTGATATCTGGACGAAATTCTTCCTCTCCGTTACGACAAGTTAATTCTGTCGTTACATGAAACGAATTATTGTTGAAATCTTTGAAGTCAATTAATTTGATTCCTGATGAAGAAGTTAATCTTTTGTAGAATTTTTCTCCTAGGTCTTCAAAATTCGCTTCTAAAGTAATCTCATCTAAGACTACTTTAATTTCGTCTTTTGTTGCATCGGGATTGATTCTTTGAATGCTGTCAAAGAATATTTCTGTAAATATGTTGGTTTCCTCTTGTCTTTTTTGTTGGTTTTGAGGTATGTATTGGTATCCTAATCGTGTTAGATGTAACAACGCAGGTATTTTTACTCTTGAGTCTTCGTTGAAAGCCATGGTTAGTTATCTAGTAGATGTAAATATAGCAAAAAAGAGAATATTTATTGTTAGGGGTTTGTAAATGTAAGGTTTAGGTGTGCAAGGGAATTGCAGTGATGAAATAGGTTGTAAAATCCCCAACATATTTGTTGAGGATTAATATTTCTAAAACTTCCTTTTTTGTCTGATAAAAGAAATGACTACACCGAGGATTAAGGCATTGTCTTCTTCTGCGAGTTGAATGCAGTCTTTGTAAGTTGGGTTGAGTGAGATTAATTTCTTGTTAATTTTATCGTAGCGTTTGAATGTATATTCTGAATTATTAATGGAAACAATAATGTCGTCCATATGCTGAGGATCTAAATCTGAACGGACTATTAATAAGTCACCAACTTGGTATTCGGGTTGCATACTTTCACCACCTACACGAATAAGATAAGTTGCTTCGGGTTTCTCTAAAAAATGTTCGTCTAATGAGATTTCGTTCTGAATAAAATCTGTGGCAGGAGATGGGAATCCTGCGGAAACATCGCCTAAATTTTTGATGTATCTTTTTTCGCCTTCTGTCGTGTAGGCTACATTTTTAAGTTCTGGTGATAATCTTGGTATTTTGATAAAATTAACCATTTAATTTACTTTTAAAATATCAGTTAGTTTTGTTGTGTAACAGGGTGATAATCTTTCTTGTTTCATTTTCCATTTCTTAGATAAATCTTGTGATCCTATAACAAGTTTATGATCGCCATAATAAGTGTTTAACTTATCCATTACTTGCATTAAAGATTTGTGTTTAGGCGATTCTTTAGCAAATAAGTTCATCTGTACTTGGTTATCGGGTGTAATTGCTGAAACAATTACACCTGCTTTCTTGTATTCGGGCATACGACCTTCTTCCGGTACTAATTTATCTAGTAAGAAAGTGGCAGCTTTAGACAAGATGATACTTGAATTGGTGTCGTAATCTAAAGTTGTAGATAATGAGTTGGAATGAAACGCTTGCGTTTTATCAAATCTGTTCGTCATTATAAATACCGTAATAATGTTGCATTTGCTTTTATCTCTACGTAGTTTTTCTGCACAAGAAACTGCAAACGTGGAAACACGTTCGTGTAGGTAATTGTAATCTGTTACTGTGTGATCAAAGCTTCGTGTTGTGGCAATGGATTTTTTGTGTTGGATTTCGTCTAAGCCTAACACGCTTTCGCCTAATAATTCTTTCTTTAATCGAAGTTCGACAATGGAGAAATTACGACGAAGGTATTCATCTTCGAGCTGAGTGAATTTATACGCGGTGTTACAACCTAAATAGGATAATCGTTTAGATAATTGACGACCAATTCCCCAAATATCTTCGGTTGGTAACCATTTTAATGCTTTTTCGATTTTGGTTTGGGAATCGATCATGTATACTCCATTGTGGTGCATAGGGTATTTCTTAGCGATTCGGTTTGCTACTTTGGCTAATGCTTTAGTAGGGGCAATTCCGATGCATACAGGAATCTTTGTGTATTGGTAAATCATTTCCTTGATTTGTGTACAATACTTTATTAAATCGTAGTTTTCGAATCCTCTGAAGTATAAAAATGATTCGTCAATGGAATATACTTCAATTTCTGGACAATGTTGTTTGAGTATGTTCATTACTTTGTTACTCATACTTGCGTATAAAGCATAATTGGATGAAAATACTTTGACTCCTTTTTGTCGGAATAATCCTTCGTATTGAAAGGCAGGTGCACCCATTGGTATGCCTAATTCTTTAGCTTCATTAGATCGCGCAACAACACAGCCATCATTGTTCGATAAAACAACAACTGGCTTACCATTAAGGGTGGGGTTAAATACTCTTTCGCAACTTGCGTAGAAATTATTACAGTCAACTAATGCAAACATATAATGCAAAAATGAAAAGAATAAACGCTACAAGGTGTCGTGGGAATTGTTAATTTTTTGTTTGATTATTTTGAAGGGGATTTAACCATGTTAAAAATATAATCTGTAGCTTCCTCAAGTAATACATCATCATTAACTAATGAATTAGGAATTCTTATTGTATAGAAACCTTTCATAAAAGAGTAATAAGTTCGTTGTAAATCAGTCATTGCTTGAAATTTATTTTTATTATGATGACTTCCATCAACTTCAATGTTTATTTTTTCTTTAGGAAAAGCAATATCTATATGTTTGTATCCATCAAATTTTTCAAGAATAGGATTTAAACCTAAAACTTTTAATGCAAAATATAATCTAATAGTTTCATTAGTAGATGTTAGTACAATGTGATTTATCCAATTTTGATGATACATGCATAATGGTGTATTATATTTTTCTAAAGAATATATAAATACAGCTTCTGTAATATGATGATTACATTCTAAACAACGATACATTAATTTACAAATTCTATATTCAATTAATAATAAATCATTTTATATAAATATACATTTAATTTATATTTGAAAACTAATAGATAAAAATAAAAAAACCTCAACTGGGGAGTTGAGGTTGGAGTTTATTTTTATCTTTAATTATTAATCTTCTTGAATCTTATAATCAACAAATTCGTATGTGTTATTATCTTCACCAATAATCTTTATTGCTTTAAAAGCTATATCACCATTTTTAAGTGTTTGGTAAGTGTAAATATCTGTTAGATTACTTGTTTTATGGTATTCATAATATTTTCCATCATTTGTCCACCAATTTCCATTCTCAGTAAATTGTTCTACATCACCATCTTCATCGATTGTTATAAAATTAAGAACACTTAATCCTTTTTCAAATCGACAAGAAATCCAATATTTAGAAATACCATCTACTTGTTTGTTTTGCTCAGATCCTTTAAAACAACCAATTAATTTTTTGTCATATTCTTTTTTTTGTCCAAAAGTTATTGAACCTACACATAGAAGTAAGAATAGTAATTTATTTTTCATTTATAAGTTTTTAAATATATAATTTAATGCGAATATAAAATTATTTTTAGATTCTCTTATCCTTTCTATCCGCAGGTACAGAAAGTACATTCATCATCTGTCTTAAACGAGAGCGTACACGTTCGGTGTAATACTTTTCGATTTCGGAAGCAGATAGGTTAGTGGTGATGTGTGTTTTGATATCATGATTTATAAATATGTCGTATCGACTTAATATAATTTCAGCCATTACATTGCATTCGTTGCCGAAATATTTGATGTTATTTTCTGTGCCTAGATCATCGAAGCAAATGTTTTTCATTGGGAAATTGTAAGGGATTCCTTTGCTGTACTTGTTAATAGTTTGATATCCGTCTCGGATAAATTCAAATGAAATATCTCTGCATGTTGTGTAATAGAATTTTTGTTCTTTGACCATAATGGTTTGCATTAATCGAAACCAGGTTGTTTTCCCAATACCGATTGGTCCAGTTAATAGAATTCCTTTGTTGAGGTCGATGTTCAATTCCTTGCATTTTTCTTCGTCATTTAGGAAATAAGCAGCTAATCGAACGATGAATGGGAAATCCTCTTTTTGAAAAGAATATTCGGGATGTATATTTTTTCGGGCATGTTGTTCTAAGTGAAATATAAGTTTTTGGTAATTGATCATTGTTTTGAGTATTGGTTATAATGGTTCGTCGTATTTTTTGTTTAGTGATGTATCTAATTTTTTTTGTAATCCGTTGTTTTGATTTTTAGAGAATACGGTTGCGTTAATCATCCAATTATTTGCAGCAGCCTTCCAGTTTTTCATTTTGGTTTTTCCTCCAACTAACCATCCATTGGATTCGAAATAGTAAAAAAACTTTTCAGCTTCGATTGATGTATTGTCTTTATCTTGAAAGAATTCTTTGACTTGGTCTAATGTTGGATTTGTACCTTTTTCTTTTTTGACGGAACTTTTTTCTTTTTGGAGCATTTCAGCTTTTCCAGCTGATTGATTTTTAGCTATGTTATTTTTAAAATTTTTATCAAAAATTAAAAAAGGAATTTGTGCTTGCTTACATAAGCTATTTATGTTTTCCTGTTTATTGTTTTCCTGTTTATATATAGGCTCTATGGGTGTGTTTATAGGTGTGTCTATAACCTTGTTTATTGGTTTGTTCTTTTTTGGACTGGTTTGTTCTAAAGGTGTATCAATAACTGTGTTTATTGCTTTATTCTTTTTTGGTTGGGTTGTATTGTTGTTTTTTAATTCTAATGTTAGGTCTTTGAAATAGATTTGACTTCCTATGTATGGATTATAGGATGGAATGTAAATGATGTATTGATTGTTGTGTAATATTTTCATGGAACGATGATAGGTGCTTTTGGATGTGATTTTGCTTAGTCGCATAACTTCATCTCGAATGATGTGTATAGGATTTTCAAACCTTTGTTTGTTCCAACATTGAAATAGTGCTAAATACAAAGCGATTTGACATGGTGCTATTTCGGGATCTATTTGTATTTTATTGTAGAAGTTATTAAGGTGTTTGATGTAGTTCATATTTTTAGATTTTAGATTCTTCGATAGGTTCAGAATGACTAGTTTATATTTATTCTACTTTCATTTTTGTCTTGACACAAAAACGAAACAAAAAAGTCAAGGCTACGATTTTCGACTAAAAATAAATTTAATACGAGGAAGGATTTAAATGACTCTCTATCGTTCGCTAAATCCTTCTTTATCTCTCCTTCAATTTATTTTATTAACGTCTGCGATTTTTATGCAATATTTTTACTCTATTAAAGTCTTAGTTCTCGATACAATTTTCTTTTGCTGAGCAACGATAATCACTCGAACTGGCGAGAGATTCTTTGATAGGATTAAAATGGCAATTATGTTCATTTTGGCTTGATCCAAAACGAACCAAAAAATCAAGGCTTCGATTTTCGACGGTCAATTTGCATCTTGTTACATTAAAATGATTAAATGATTCGCTATCGCTCACTAATCATTTTTACATTTCACTTCGATGAATTGACACTCGTTTGCTAATCGTTATGCCATTTATTTATAATTTCCCTTAAATAGAGGATGTAATTGATTAGGTTGAAATTAAAAGGCAGGAATATTACTTTTTTGTCGTAATAAACCTGCCTAACCTAACCAACTTAAAACCAAATGAAATAAGATTTTACTGTAGAATTTTATCTACTTTATTTTGTTCGAGTATATGTAATATTTCGTCTGTGTCGTAATAAATGTTTCTTCCAAAATTTGAATAGGTGATGAGGTTTTGTTGTCTCATCTTTTGGAGTTTTGAATTTGAAACACCTAAAAGTTTTGAAACTTCTTTTGATGTAATCCATTTGCAGGATTGTTTAATTTCTAATTCTTTTTTTAGAAGGCTAATTACAGTTTCTGAAATTAGTTGAATGTCTTCTGGGTTAATTCGTTTTGTTTTCATTTGTTATTAGGTTTATGACTCTTACAAATTTGAAAACTTTAGAATTTATTTTTTCCATACTATGGAACATACTATGGTGTTATTTTTAATGAAAGTGTTTATTTATGGTAGTTATGTTAATAAAATAATCCGTAGCTGAATAACAACTACGGATTATTTTATGTATCTAATTTGTTTGAGAGGACCTCTTTTAATTGATCTAATAACTTGAATTTATTTATCTTTCTCATTTTAATATCTTGAATGATGTTGTTATGATTATTGAGTTTAATATCAAAATTTGTTTCAAAAAATAGAACTAATTCTGTTAATTCAACTTTACCTTGATTTATAAATCCGATAAGATATAATGAATATATAAGCTCCATTAATAATACTTTTGAAGCTGTCCATTTGAGTTGATATGTTGGTGGTGGTTTGCAATTTGATAATTCGTGAATTTTATTGTCTGAATAAATAATAAGTTTCTTAATGGCTTTGTGCTTGCCGACAACATTAGAAATGGTGTTAAATATGTATGATTCACTGATGAAATTAGTGAAATTTTTACGCCTCCATTTATAATTTTTTCTGAGGAATAACTTTTTATCGATATTACCTGGTTCTGGTTTAAACAGTTTTAATACGTCTAAATTTGCATCGTTTATAATCTTTAGTTTCTCTTTAAATTTGTTATAAAATTCTATCTCTTGCTCTTTAGTTAAACATTTTTGATATTTTTCATTCTCTAAATTATATATCGTGGTGTAATAATAATGCACATTGAAATATTTGGGATAAAAGAATTTGAAGTATTCAATTTCACTTTGTTTTGAATGAAATTTATTGATTAATAATTGTTCTTCTAAAAGATTTAAGTACTTAATAGAAATGTTAATTGCTTGATAAGCTTTTTTGTTAATATCAATATCTGTCATCTCTATTTTAGTAATTTCTTCTTCAAATTGGTAATACATTTCAAGTAATGGCGATTGCATGAGATATGGATTTAAGTAGTTAATTTAGAATAAATTACAAAAAATAATTAATTAAACAATAAATCTATATTGCATTTTTATTTATAATCGATTTATTTTCAATTACTTGTTTTAAGTTTTGCATATCATTGCTAATTTTTTGTTCTGTTATTCTTGCATAATGTTGCGTAGTTTTAATATTGGTATGTCCTAACATTTTAGAAACAGATTCGATAGGTACTCCGTTGGATAAAGTAACGGTAGTAGCAAACGTATGTCTGGCGCAATGAAAGGTTAGATCTTTATTAATTTTCGTGATTGCAGTTATTTCTTTTAAATACTCGTTCATTTTTTGGTTCGAGTAAATAGGTAATAATTTTCCAGTAGCACATATTGGATTGTCCTTGTATTTTTCTAATATAGCAAGTGGTATTTCTAATAATGGAATTTTGGTTGGAGTTGAAGTTTTCTGTCTGTAGGTATGAATCCATAATTGTCCATCGATACCTTTTACAATATTGTTTTTTGTAAGATTTACAATGTCTATATAGGCTAAACCAGTAAAACATGAAAAAATGAAAATGTCTTTTACAAGTGTTAATCTATCTGTTGTATATTCTTTGTTGTATATGGATTGAATCTCTTCTGTTGATAAGAATATTCTTTCAATTTTGTCTAACTTAGATTTGTAGTTTGTAAATGGATCTCTTTGAATCCAATCGTTTGCTATACATAAATTGATTATTTTCTTGAAGTTTTTAAGATATTTAATTGTTGTGTTATTGCTGCAATTACGTTCTGTTCTTAGGTAGAAATCATAATCCATGATAAACGCATGGTTAATTTCGTCCAGAGAAATATCTTCCTTTTTGTATTGATGCTTGATGAAGTTTTGTGTGTGCCTTAGTGAGGTTTCGTATCTTTCAAGTGTTCCTGGAGAATATTCTTTTGGAACTAAGGCTTTCATTTGTTTGTTATGATTTTGGAATATTGGAATAAGTGTTCGTTTATTCTTATTTGTTTTTCCTTGTACTTCTTCTTTTAATGTGTCAATAGTTAGGGTTTCGTTCTTGAAATTGTATTCTAAGAATATTGTATTAATCTTTGATTTTGTGATTTCAACTTGTGCATTTATTGTACTGGCTGTTTTGTTGTTGCCTTTAATTTTGGAATTTTTAGCATCCCAAGTTTTAGGATCAATGTATTGTTTTGTACTGAATTCCCATCTTTTTCCGTTTACTCGTACACAAAAATAAATAGGTTGTTGTCCTAGTTTATTGGCTTTGGCTTGTCTTGGGTAGACATGGATTTTAAAATTGTTCTTCATTTGATTCAATTTTTAATGGTTAGTAAAAAATTAACTGGTTATTTGTTTTGAATCAAGATGTTCATTTATCGAACTTGTTCGTGGTTAGGTTATGAGTACAGCTATAGTGATAGTTGTCCGTAATCCTATTGTACGATTGAGATAGGGGAGATTTTGACGACCTTTTTTGATTTTATTTTTTAGGTCGCTATTGGGTCGCTCTTGAAATGTGTTTAGATGTGTAGAATCTAATTTCAAGGCATAAAAAAATCCCTTATTTCGTATGAAATAAGGGATTTTACTGTTACTTATTAAATAAGTTGCGGAGAGTGAGGGATTCGAACCCCCGGAGGTATGACCCTCAACAGTTTTCAAGACTGCCGCATTCGACCACTCTGCCAACTCTCCAGTTGTAATAATCGCGGTCTTTTGCGTTATTGCTCTGCAAATATACACCCATTTATTCGGGTTTTGCAAGTGTTATTTAAACTTTTTTTAGAAGTTTATGTTAACTATTACGAATTCAAATAAATAAAATTAAAAATATTTTAATATTCTTTCTCAGTAAGGTATTTCCAGAAGCGTTTTGGCAATAATTGGACATGTAATTTTGTGTTTTTTCGCGCAGGAATATTGGCAGATTTAAAATAACCTTTCCATAAATCCTGATATTGTTGTTCCGTCGGTTCGTAAGATTTAACAATTGAATGATTTTGTTTTGGTGCAAAATCCAATTGAATCGGAATTACTTTTTCTTCATCTTTCGAATACAATAATCCAGTTTTTCTAATTAAATCATATATAATCCAATTCTGATCAGCATATCGATTTTTAAAATGATTTAAAATCAATGGAAGTATATGATATTTTGGTTCGATAGTCGAATAAAATGTACCATCAGGAAATTGTTCGAAACGTATAAATGCTTCGAAATGATGTTTTTCTCGATTCACCTTTCTATCCATTTGTGCAAGATATAAAACATCTTCATTTCCGAAATTTGATTCTACGTTTTGATCAGAATCAATTACATAACAAGCAAAATTAAATAGGTGTTGAAAAGCTTCTTTTTGTTCAGATAAAAAAGTACAATAAAAACGTTTCCAACCATGTTTACTTAGTTTCGATTTTAATCTTTTTCGTACGCGATTTGCTTTATCGGGATCTGAAATAACATTATAAATTTCATCAAACATAGTTGGTTGATAATCTCTTTCATTCCAAACTTTAATTGATTGTGGCTTTCGTACATAATAATCAAATATTAATGTCATTAAACCATCAAAACTTCCATCAAAAACATAATTTTCCATTACCCAAATAAGACTAGTTGATTAGGATCATTTTTTAAATATTTACTTTGAGAATTGCTTAGAATTTTATTTTTAATCTGTGTTGGTAATAATTCAAATCGTTGATATTGATCATCTTCACAACGCATAAAATAACGCGCACGATTATAAGCAATTCCAAAACTTTTTAATTGATAGGTTCTAATTTTTCTGAATTTTCTAGCTGCAATAATTTTCTTGGCAGAACGTACGCCAACTCCAGGAATACGCAAAATCATATGATAATCTGCTGTATTAATATCGACCGGAAATAAATGTAAATTACGTAGAGCGTAACTCAATTTTGGATCAATATCAGTATCTAAATGTGGATTAGTTTCGTTTAAAATTTCATGCACATCAAATTGATAAAATCGCATTAACCAATCTGTTTGATATAATCTATTTTCGCGTAATAAAGGAGGTTGTGAACCAATAGAAGGTAATAATGTATCGTTATGATTAATCGGAATAAAACCTGAATAATACACGCGCTTCAAGTTATAATCATTGTAATATTGATTAGCAATAGACATAATTTGGAAATCATTTTCGGGAGTAGCGCCAATTACCATTTGTGTTGATTGACCAGCAGGAGCAAATTTCGGAACCGATTTTATTAATTTTTTTTCGTCCTTTAACTGAATAATTTTATTGTTTACAAAACCAAGAGGTTTTTGTACATCGACATGAGATTTATCTGGAGCAACAAGTTTTAAACCTTCTTCCGTAGGCATTTCAAGATTAATAGATAATCGATCAGCATATAATCCAGCTTCAGTTAATAATTCTTCGCTGGCTCCAGGAATAGATTTTAGATGGATATAACCGTTAAAACGATGTTCTAATCTCAGTTTTTTAGCAATACGAACTAATCGTTCCATCGTAAAATCAGCATTTTTAAAAATACCTGAACTAAGAAATAAACCTTCAATATAATTTCTACGGTAAAAATTAATCGTTAAATCGACAACTTCTTCCACTGTAAAAGCAGCGCGTTGAACATCGTTACTTTTTCTTGAAACACAAAAAGCACAATCATAAATACAATGATTGGTTAATAAAATTTTTAATAAAGATACACATCGTCCATCTTCAGTATACGTATGGCAAATTCCAGAAGCTTTAGAATCACCTAAGCCTTTGTTATTATTTTTTCTATTTCCTCCGCTGGAAGAACAAGAAACATCATACTTAGCAGCGTCTGCAAGTATATTTAACTTTTCACTAACTCGATCAAAATTCATGAATTGAAATTTTTGCAAAGCAAAATTCAAATTTTATAAAGCCAAGTTATGTCGTGATGAATGTTAAAGTTTATATAATTGATTCTTATGAAATTCGAAAAAAAAAGCTCAAACTATACGTTTGAGCTTTTGTGTTATATTTTTGAATTAGAATTTTTTAACCGCAGTGCTTTTTCCATGATAAAAAAGAACAGTCCAATTTTCTTTTTTCATTTGTTCTTGCCAAATACGACGAGATTCTTGAGCATCTTTTCCATTGATGTCATTTTTAAAAGCGCAATCGTATTTTAAATAACTCTTTTGTGGTAAATTATCAGCACCATAAAAAACGATATCATCTTCGTCAGAAATCCAAAAAACCATTTGATGTGGAACGTGTCCACCAACTTTTTCAAAACGTATATTTTTTGAGATTTGACCTTCATTTTCGCGTAAATAATTTACTTGTGGATGATATTGTAAACCTTTGATAATGTTGTAATCATACGAATGATGACCTTCTAACGCCATAGTGTACATCATTTCATCTTCATGAATGTAAATTTTAGCATTAGGGAAATAGGTTTCTAATTTATTATCGACCATACGACCAATTCCACCAATATGATCTTTGTGTAAGTGTGAAATTAAAATACGAGATACAGCAGTTGCGTAAAATCCAACTTCTTCGATTCTGTTAACTAATTCAGATTTTCCGTCTTGGTGAAGTCCAAAACCAGCATCAATTAATATTAATTCGTCACCAACATGAACTAAAAAAGGTCGAACCGTTAAAACATAACCATTAGCTTCGTCAATTAAGTCTAAATTCTCTACGTAATTAAACTCTTTTGTATTATTTACTTGGTATTGTACTTCTCTTAACGGATAAATTTTAATCATTCTTACTATTTTACGACAAAATGAGTGCAAAAGTACGTCTGAAAATTAAATTATTTCAATATTATGATTGAAATATTCTATATCAGTTTAAATAATATTAATGATTAGATCAGGTGAATTTCCTGTTATCTCTTATTACATTCCTTTTAATTTGTATCCATTTCTTAGAAAAATAATCCATAAGGTAATGCTAAAAGTTATACCAATAAATGTAATCCAGCCGAGACCTTGAATGTAGTTTGACCATCCGATTGTTCCTAACATCATTCCGATCGCTCCGAGTGCTGTTCCAGAGAAACTCATTACTGATGCAACTCCTCCAGAATTCATATTACTTTGTCCTAATAAAATGTTCGAAGAAAACGATCTTAGAAATCCATTGCTAAATGTAATTGGTGCAAATGCAAGTAAAAATAAATAGGGTGAAAATTTACCAATCGTTAAAATTAATAATCCTGCAAATAACACGGTGATAAATGAAAAATGTACTATTTGATTGGGTGTAAATCTCTTTCTAGCCATCAAATACACATTAGGTCCAACCAATAATATTAAAGAATTTACGGCGAAAAATATACTGTATTGTGTTTCAGATAAATTAAACCATTCGATATAAATGTATGAGCTGATTGCTAAAAATGCCATGTAAATAATAGACATGCCGTACATGGATAGCAAAAATGTCATGAAAGGTTTATTGATTAAAATTTCTTTTAAAGAGAATACAGATGTAAATACGTTTCCTTCGATTCTATCTTTTTTGTCTAAAGTTTCAGTAACAAATAAACTTACAATAAAAGAAAATAAGGCACTAATTGCCAAAACATCAAATGTTACTTGCCAATTATAATGTTTTATAATTTGAGCTCCGATTAAAGGTGCAATTGTTGGTGCAAAAGCGCCTAACATTTGTAATAAAGCTATAATTCCCGGTCTATCATCGTCAGTAAAACTATCTTTTACCATAGCGGTAGAAACAGAAATCATTCCTCCAGCGCCAATTGCTTGTGTAATTCGGAAGAATATTAACATCTCTATAGATGAGGAAAAAGAACAAAATAATGAAGATAATCCGTAGATGAAAATACCAGAAAGTAAAACGGGTTTTCGACCAATTTTATCGCTTAATGGTCCGATGAATAACATTCCGATGGCAAAACTTACAAAGAATCCAACTAAAGTATAATTCAACATTCCAGAAGTTGTATTAAATTCTTTTAATAGAGTAGGAAAGGCTGATAAGTATAAATCTGTAGACATTGGTCCTGTCATGTTTAACAGAAATATGAGGAAAATTAGTCCTTTACGACCTAATTTATGTTGTGGTTTTATTAAGGTTTTTGCCATTATTATTTTAGAAATTAAGTAGTAAAAAGAGCTAGAAAAATTTGTATTACAAATCCTAAACTAAACAGCAAAGCTGCAATTTTTAGTAATGTAAAACGAAATGATTCGTTAAGAATTAATTTTTGAATCAACGGATTAGAGATTTTATGATCTAAGAAATATTCTATCCGTTTATGGAAGACTAATACTGATATAAATAGTATACATATCATTACTAATATAAATATTGTATCTAATATTATGGATTGATAAAATATTACTCCAATAATAGCTCCTAAGAACGATAATACTACAGTAGGAATTTTTCTTATTAATTTTCTGAAAAAATCTTCCGTTTTAACAATCCAATCCGGACCCAAAATTTCTGGAGCAGCTAACCAAAACGAGATAAACTGTAAGGTAAGACCTGTAAGAGTTAAAATTTTTATCATGTAATTAATTCTAAATTAAAGATAATAAAAAAACCTCCCAAAAATTGAGAGGTTATTGATATTATATAAGAATTTGGAATTATGCTTCTTCCTCTTCTTCGTCTTCTTGCATTGTATGATAAACGTGGTTTACGTCTTCATCTTCGTCGAATTTCTCTAATAACTTTTCAATGTCAGCTTTTTGTTCAGCTGTTAATTCTTTAGTTGTTTGAGGGATACGTTCAAATTCAGAAGAAATAATTTCGTAACCACCTTCTTCTAAAGATTTAAAGATTGTTCCGTAATTCTCAAAAGGAGCAATTAATACGATTCCATCTTCATCTTCGAAGATTTCTTCAACACCATAATCAATCATTTCGAACTCTAATTCTTCCATATCAACACCTTCTGGAGTTGCAATTTTAAAATTACAGATATGATCAAACATAAATTCTACAGAACCTTGCGTTCCTAATTGTCCATTGCATTTATTAAAATATGAACGCACATTAGCAACAGTACGGTTGTTGTTGTTTGTAGAAGTTTCAACGATAATTGCAATACCATGAGGTCCATAACCTTCAAAAAGTACTTCCTTATAGTTTTCAGTATTTTTGTCAGATGCTTTTTTAATAGCACGTTCTACGTTATCTTTTGGCATGTTTGCCGCTTTCGCATTTTGGATAACTGCACGTAATTGAGAATTTGAACTAGGATCTGGTCCACCAGCTTTTACAGCCATTACAATATCTTTCCCAATTCTTGTAAACGCTTTAGACATTGCAGCCCAACGTTTCATTTTACGCCCTTTTCTAAATTCAAAAGCTCTTCCCATTGATTAATATTTTGTTGATGCAAATTTATCGTTTTAACAAAAAAAATCAAAGAATAATGGAATTGATTTTAATAAATTGATATTATTGATAATATACTTTGTAAATAATCAAATTAATTGATGATATTTTTAATAAAAATTAAATGAAATACACAATTCGCAAGATGTTACAATACTATATGCAGGTAAATTTTAGAGTGAAGAAATTTATTATAAAAATTAAAAGGCGAAAACTTACGTTTTCGCCTTTTAAAGAATTGATCAGATTTTATTTTAATCCGTGATATTTTAACATTGGATCAACTGAAGCTTCCTTTCCACGGAATTTTTTATACATTTCTGTATAATCTTCAGAATTTCCACGAGAAAAAATCTTTTCTCTTAAGATTTGACCGTTTTCGCGCGTCATTCCACCATTTTCTTTTAACCATTCAAATGCATCGTGGTCTAACATTTCAGCCCATAAATAAGCGTAGTAACCAGCTGCATATCCACCACCAAATACGTGGTTGAAGAATGTAGAACCATAACGAGGCGGAACTGCTTTAATTGCTGTTTTGTTCTTAACTAAAGCGTCAGCTTCAAATTTAGCAGCATCAGTAATTTTTTGATCCGCTCCAATTGTGTGCCAAGACATATCTAATGCAGATGCAGATAAAATCTCAGTTAATGAATAACCTTTATTAAAGTTTTTTGCTTTTTCCATTTTTGCAATCAATGCATCTGGCATCACATCACCAGTTTTATAATGTTTCGCGTAGTTCTTTAAAACTTCTGGATATGTTGCAAAATGTTCGTGGAATTGCGATGGAAATTCTACAAAATCTCTCGCAACATTAGTCCCTGATAATGAAGGGTATTTTTGTGTTGCAAATAATCCGTGTAGTGCGTGACCAAATTCGTGGAACATTGTAATCGTATCGTCAAATGTAATTAACGTTGGCTGACCTTCTGGTGCTTTTGTGTAGTTACAAACGTTATAAATTACAGGTTTTTGATTTAATAAAGTAGATTGTTCTACAATATTACTCATCCAAGCACCACCTTGTTTAGAGTCACGTTTAAAGAAATCAACATAGAATAAACCGATTGGAGTTTTATCTTCGTTGAACAATTCATACACACGAACATCTTTGTTCCAAGTTGGGATATCTTTACGCTCAGTATACGTCATTCCGTACATTTTATTCGCCATAAAGAAAATTCCGTTTTCTAAAATTGACCAAACTTCTAAGTAAGGTTTAATTTCATTTTCGTCTAAATCGTATTTTGCTTTACGGATTTTTTCAGAATAGAAATTCCAATCTGCAGCAGATAATTCATAAGGAACTTCTTCTTGATTGATTAAATTCTGAATTTCTTCGGCTTCTTTTTCTGCAATTTTTGTAGAAACTTCAATCATATCACCTAAAAACTTATTTACAGCTTCAGGAGTTTTTGCCATTTGAGATTGTAATGACCATTGCGCGTAATTATCGTAACCTAATAATTTTGCTTTTTCTGCTCTTTTATTAGCAATATCTAAAATTGTTTGGCGTGTATCATTTGCGTCTCCTTTAGAAGTACGATTCCATGATGCATCAAACAATTTCTGACGAGTTTCTTTTTTTACTAAATTTTGTAATTCAGGTTGTTGTGTAGTGCTTAATAAAGAGATTTTGTAGGTACCATCTTCTTGTTTTAAAGCATCTAAATCTTGTTGAGATAATCCTTCTAATTCTTCTTTAGTTAAAGTGATTCCTCCAGATTTAGTTGCATTTAATAATTGTGTACCAAATTTTGTATTTAACGAAGCAATTTCTTCATTAATTTTCTTTAATTTTTCTTTTTCAGCATCTGGTAAATCAGCACCAGCTAAAATAAATTTATTGTAATAATTTTCTAATAAACGGGCAGATTCTGTATCTAAATTTAAAGTATCCTTTTGCTCGTATATTTTTTTTATGCGATTAAATAGATCTCCGTTAAGGTAAATCGCATCATTGTGAGCAGCGAATTTTGGAGATAATTCTTCCTCTAACGCTTGTAACTCTTCGTTCGTTTCCGTTCCTGTTAATATATTAAAAGAAGCAGATACGCGACTAAGTAATTGTCCTGTTTTTTCAAGTTCTACTAAAGTATTTTCAAAAGTAGGAGCATCTGGGTTAGATGTAATTTTTTTAATTTCTTCGATTTGCTGACGCATTCCTTCTAATAAGGCAGGTTTAAAATCAGCTGTTTTTACTTTGCTAAAATCAGTTGTTCCGTAAGGTAACTCACTCGCTGCGTAAAAATAATTGGTTTCGTCCCAAGATCCATTTGCAGATTTTGAACAAGAATTCATAAAGATTGCTGATCCCATCAACATTCCAAAAAATAATTTCTTTTTAAACATTTTTATTTACTCTTTGGGCTAAAATTACTTTTTTTAATTGATATAAGATTTGAAACTTCAAAAATTAGTAAAACAGATAAGTGTATAAGTAATTAATTTATGTGATGATAAATTTTTAAATTTATTGATAATTAGATAATTATATGTAAGAAGTGATTATCTTTATATGCAGAATTTTTCTATAATAATAGATTTATTTTTTTATATTTAAACTTTGCTAATCTCAAGTAGGAATGTAAATAGTATAAAATGCCTAATAGTACTGAAAATGAAAAGTGGAATGAGCTGTTTCAAAATCAAAGTTCGAAAGTAAACGAACAAGTTGATCCACACCAACCTGAATTAATAGACAGTTATTTCTTTATTTATGATTGTATCCAAAATGAAATTGCCTTCGTAAATAATGCGTTTAAAACCTTAACAGGATATGATGTTAAAACGTTTAATTTAGATAAATTAATACAAATTATTCATCCAGATGATTTGGATTATTTCTTTAAATGTGAAGAAAGAGATTTAGAATTTACTAATAATCTAAGTTTTAATCAACATTTTCAATATTTGTTTTCATATACATATCGCATCATTGCGGCTAATGGTACTGTGATGACAATTCAGCAACATTGTCAAGCAATAGAGGTTACAAACCAAGGTCATTTAAGTAAAACGTTAGTCACTCATAAAAGAATCGAAGATTATACGGAACGACCTGCTAACGATCATAAAGCATTTGATAAAGCAAGAGGAATTTACATTGATTCGGAAAATTGTTATGGTTTATCAAAGAGAGAAGTTGAGATTTTGACTTTAATCAAAGAAGGATTGAACAGTCAAGAGATTTCAAGTCAATTAAATATTAGTAAATATACAATTGATACGCATCGAAAAAATATTTTGAACAAAACAAATTCAACAAATTTTATCGAATTAATCCATAAATTAAGTTTCACAAAGTTTTAAAAACATAAAAAATTCCTACTTCGGTAGGTTTTTTTCGGGGGTAAAGCGAAATAATTTGATTTTTTAATAAAATTTTTCAGGCATGAGTTTTTAAATTATGCTAAAAATTTTGAAAAAAATTCACAAAAATCGATGAGTGCTTGATTAAATTATAATAAAATTATTAATTATATAAATTAACTTTAAACTTAATAAAATCTTAAAATTCAAGATTAAAAAAATATCAAGTATTTAAGGTAAATCTATTGGTTTATTTGAATAAATATTTTTAAATTTGCACTTCACTTTTAAAGAGGTGAATTTAGTTTTTAAAGTTTACAACATTTGTATAGCTCATAATAAGGTTGAGCGTCTCTACGGCAGACCGTAAAAAATTGCCACTACAAATTTTTTTTTATTTTCATGAAGCTTTGAACCCTTCGTTTGTATAAAAATTTGTTTGTTGATGTAGATGTACATTTGTTGAAACACAAAAAAAAACCAACACAACACACAAACGATACAATGAACAAAAGAATTTTCATTCAGAAGAAATCAAATTTTGACGTAATTAGTCAGAAGACTACAATAGAATTACAAAACCTTGTGCCTACAATTGTGTGCAAGGTTTTTGTTATTTATGACCTATTTGGTATTACAGAAAATCAGTTGCAACTTACTCAAAATAATGTATTTGCAGATTCTGTAACTGATATTGTTTATACTGATTTGAATGAAGTTTTAGACAATTCATTTCCACAAACACAAAACTATTTCGCTACAGAATTTTTACCAGGACAATATAATCAACGTGATGATTCGGCTGAACAATGTTTAGTCTTAATGAATGTTGATAATGTAAAAGTAAAATCTGGTTTATTGTATGTTTTCAATGATATTTCTAAGGAAGACTTACAAAAAGTACAAGATTACTTAATTAATCCAATCGAATCTCGTGTTAAAGATTTAGATAAATTAGAAATTGGAACAAACCCAGAAGCAACTGAGGTTCCAATTATCGAAGGATTTACAACAGCTGGTGAAGAAGGTTTAAAAGAAATCTACAATCAATACGGTTTATCTATGGAGATGGATGATTTATTATTCATCCAAGATCACTTCAAATCTATTAACCGTAATCCAACAGATACAGAATTAAAAGTTTTAGACACATATTGGTCTGATCACTGTCGTCACACGACTTTCGAAACTGAAATTACTGACGTACAGTTTAATTCTCAATTCAACGAAACTTTACAACGTACTTACGATTATTACTTAAAAATTCGTGAAGAGTTAGGAATTACGAAACCAATTCGTATGATGGACTTAGCAACGATTATGGGTAAATACTTATCTCGTACAGGTGTTGTTAAAAATATTGACGTTTCAGAAGAAATCAATGCTTGTTCTATTGTTGTTCCAATTGCTGTGGACGGTGTAGAAGAAGATTGGTTATTACAATTCAAAAATGAAACGCATAATCACCCAACAGAAGTAGAACCTTACGGTGGTGCTTCAACATGTGTGGGTGGAGCAATTCGTGACCCTTTAAGTGGTCGTTCTTACGTTTTCCAAGCTATGCGTATTACAGGAGCTGCAAATCCTTTAGAAAAAATTGAAGATACGTTACTAGGTAAATTACCACAACGTAAAATTTCGAAAGAAGCAGCAAATGGATATAGTTCTTACGGAAACCAAATTGGTTTAGCGACAACATTCGTAAAAGAAATTTACGACGAAGGATACAAAGCAAAACGTATGGAAGTTGGTTTTGTAGCCGGAGCAGTAAAGAAAGATTATGTTCGCCGCGAAGAACCAGTTGCAGGAGACAAAATCATCTTATTAGGTGGTGCAACAGGTCGTGATGGAGTAGGAGGAGCTTCAGGTTCATCAAAAACACACGATGGTTTAAAATTAGACGATTTATCGGCTGAGGTACAAAAAGGAAACGCGATCGTTGAACGTAAAATTCAACGTTTATTCCGTAATCCAGAAGTTTTAGCATTAATCAAAAAATGTAACGACTTTGGTGCTGGAGGTGTTTCTGTAGCGATCGGAGAAATTGCGCGTGGAATCAATGTTGATTTAGATAGAGTTCCATTAAAATATGCAGGACTTAACGGAACTGAATTAGCAATTTCTGAATCACAAGAGCGTATGGCGGTTGCAGTGGAAGCAAAAGATGTGGAGAAATTCATTGCTTTAGCAAAAACTGAAAACTTAGACGCAACTTGTGTAGCTGAAGTAACAGCAGACGATACAATGACTTTAGTTTGGAAAGGAACTAAAATTGTTGAATTAGATCGTAAATTCTTAGATACAAACGGTGTTCGTAAACAAGCGAAAGTTGAGGTTGCGAACGGAGAAGATAATAATCCTTTTGAGAACAAGCCTTTTAATAAAGAAGCGTTTGTAGCAATGATGCAAGAATTGAATCACGCATCTCAAAAAGGAATGGTAGAAATGTTTGACAACAATGTAGGACGTTCTACAATTTTAAATGCCTTTGGTGGCCAATTTATGGATACACCAGAAGATGTTTCAGTACAAAAATTCCCAACAGACGGATTTACAAATGCGGTTTCTGTTGCTTCTTACGGTTTTAATCCAATTGTTTCTCGTTGGTCAAACTACCACGGTGGTTATTTCGCAGTGGTTGATTCGATGACGAAAATTGTAGCAGCTGGAGCAAAATACGAAGACATTCGATTAACTTTCCAAGAATATTTTGAAAAGTTAAGAGACGAAGCTACACGTTGGGGAAAACCATTTGCAGCGATTTTAGGAACAATTGAGGCACAACGTCAATTCGGAATTCCAGCGATTGGAGGAAAAGATTCGATGTCGGGATCATACCAAGATATTGATGTACCGCCAACGTTAATTTCGTTTGCTGTAGCGCCTTCAACAGATGATCAAATTGTTTCAGGAACATTTGCTCAATCAAATTCTAAAATTTCAGTTTTCGTTCCAACACAAAACGAAGATTATTTATTAGATGCTGAAAATGTAAAAGAAATTTTCACCTTCATTTCATCAATCGATCGTACAAACGTAAAATCAATGATGACGGTGAAGTTTGGAGGAATTGCTGAAACATTAGCAAATATGGCTTTTGGTAACGAAATCGGATTTACAATCAATTCTGATTTAGATTTAGCAAAATATTACCCAGGAGCAATTATCATTGAACATACAACGGTTTTAGAAATTCCAGCGTCAATCCAATCAAACTACACAGTTTTAGGAACGACACAAGCAGAAAAAACTTTTGTTATCAATGGTGAAACAATCAACTTAGTTGAATTAAAAAAACAATGGAAAGAAACATTCCATTCATTATTCCCATATAAATCAAAAGCAGAAGGTACAATCAAAGATCAAACTTTAGTAGCAAAAGATCCAATTGCTACAGCTAAAGTTAAGGTTGAAAATCCTCGTGTTTTCATTCCGATTTTCCCAGGTACAAATTCTGAATATGATTCTGCAAAAGCATTCAGAAGAGAAGGAGCGGTTGTTTCTTCAATTCCATTCAAAAACTTAACAAAACAAGATGTTGAGGATTCTGTTGAAGCTTTTGTAAACGAAATCAACCAAGCTAATATTTTATTCGTTCCAGGTGGTTTCTCTGCAGCAGATGAGCCAGACGGATCAGGGAAATTTATTGCAACAGTTTTACGCAACGAGAAAATTAAAGATGCGATTCATAATTTATTAGATCGTGACGGATTGGTTTTAGGAGTTTGTAACGGTTTCCAAGGATTAATCAAATCTGGATTATTACCATATGGTAGAATCCAAACGTTAGAAGAGGATACACCAACATTAACGTTTAACGAAATCGGTCGTCACATCACGCAATTAGCGAAAGTTCGTGTCAACAAATCACACTCGCCTTGGTTACAAGGAATGGAAGGACAAGAATATTGGATTCCATTCTCTCACGGAGAAGGTCGTTTTGTAGCAAACGAAGTCGAATTACAAAAGTTAATTGACAATGGCCAAATCGCAACACAATTTGTAACTTTAGAAGGAGAATTAGCAGCAGAAATGCCATATAATCCAAACGGATCGACTTTCGCAGTAGAAGGAATTGTTTCTCCATGTGGGAAAGTTTATGGAAGAATGGGACATCCGGAGCGTTACGAAGAAGGATTATATAAAAATATTCCTGGCGTTAGCTATATGAATATCTTTAAGAATGCAGTGAAGTATTTTAAAGAAAATTAGTAATGAGTATTTAGATTAGAGTAATTAGTTTATTCAAATCATTGAAATATAAAGGTTGAGTCATCCTGAATTTTTTTCAGGATCTCATCCTAAAAAGTGAAAGATATAGATGAGGAGCTGAAAATAGTCATCGTCTAAGTTCTCGATACATTTCAATCCTTTGTTAAGGACATGAAACACTAGAACTGACGATTATTGAAGAAATCTAAATACTAACATCTAAAATCTCACTACTAAAAACAAGAACAAACAACAAACAAATATACTGCTCAGACTTGTCAGAGCGAATACAACAGATTTTAATCCTGAACCAATTAAAATCGAAAATTCTTAAAAACCTTGAACAAGTTTTTAAAATGGGATCTAAAGCCTTGAACAAGCTAAGGATCAATCAGAAATTTGATTAAAACCCTGAACAAGTTTTAGTCACACAACACAAACACGAAGTGGACTTTTTCATTTCAAACAAAACCAAAAACAACAAACAACAAGAACAACAACGATGAGCTTAACAAAACAAGAATTCATTTACGAGGGGAAAGCTAAACAAGTTTACGCTACAGAAGAGGCTGATAAAGTAATCGTATACTACAAAGACGATGCGACAGCATTTAACGCTCAAAAACGTGGGACAGTTGAAGACAAAGGAGAAATGAACAACAAAATTTCTACTTTAATCTTTAATTACTTAATCGAAAAGGGAATCCCAACACACTTTATTGAGCAATTAAACGATCGTGAGCAATTAGTGAAAAAAGTAACAATTATTCCAATCGAAATGGTTGTTCGAAACTATGTTGCAGGATCAATGGCACAACGTTTAGGATTAGAAGAAGGAGGGAAATCTCCAGTAACAATCTTCGATATCTGTTACAAAAAAGACGAGTTAGGAGATCCTTTAATTAATGATCACCACGCAGTTTTATTAGGTGCAGCAACGTATGATGAATTAAAAGAATTATACGCTATTACTGATAAAATTAATGAAGCTTTAAAAGAATTATTCTTAAAAGCAGGTTTAATTTTAGCAGATTTCAAAATTGAGTTTGGTAAAGACATGGATGGTAACATCATCTTAGCTGACGAAATTTCACCAGATACATGTCGTTTATGGGATGTAGAAACTGGAAAAAAATTAGACAAAGACCGTTTCCGTCGTGACTTAGGTGATGTATCTGAGGCTTACCACGAAGTGTACAACCGTCTTTCTGAAGTTTTAAAATAACTCTTTTTCTCTTAGAAAAATGATTGATAAAAAATCATATAAAAGTCAATTAAAAGCGCAGTATTTAACTGAGTTTTACGAACGTAACATTCTAAAAAAATATGCTGCTGATACTGTTGACTCGGTGAATGAAGAATGTGGAGTGTTCGGAATTTATTCACCAACAAACATCAACACATACTCTATTACTCAGTTTGGTTTGTTTGCTTTACAACACCGTGGACAAGAGGCTTGTGGGGTTACTTTCTTAAAAGATGGTAATCTAAAAACAGTCAAAAAAGCTGGGTTAGTTTTAGATGTTTTTAAAACGATGGAGGATCAAATCGAAGATTATCAAGGAAATGCTGCTATCGGACATACTCGATACACAACAGCAGGAGATGGTAGTCGTCGCAATATCCAACCATTATACACGTACAATATCTACGGAAAACCACACTTTTCTATAGCCCACAACGGAAATTTAATTGAGGTAGATGAATTGCGTAAAGAATTAGAAGCCGAAGGTTTACCATTTTTAGCTACTTCTGATACAGAAGTTCTTTTACGTTCGATTCAAAAATATTCTCATTTAGATATTCAAGAGGCAATTCAGAAAGGGACTGAAAAAATTAAAGGAGCTTATTCTGTTCTTTTATTAGCAAATAATCAATTAGCGGCTTTCCGTGATCCAAACGGAATTCGTCCATTATGTATGGGTAAAATTGGCGATGCTTATGTTTTTAGTTCTGAAACGTGTGCTTTAGATGCTGTTGGAGCAGAGTTTATCCGAGATGTAGAACCAGGAGAAATCGTTGTTGTTAACCAGGATGGATTGAAATCATATTCATTGAACCAACCATCTCAAAAAAATATTTGTGCGTTTGAGTACATTTATTTTGCTCGTCCTGATTCGAATATCGAAGGAAATGAAATTTATGATTTACGTGTAGAATCTGGACGTAAATTATACGAACAATCTCCAATAGAAGCCGATTTAGTTATTGGTGTACCAGATTCTGGTATTCCATCAGCAATTGGTTATTCAGAAGCATCAGGAATTCCATACGAACCAATTTTAGTTAAAAATAGATACATGTCTCGTTCGTTCATCGTTCCATCTCAGGAAATGCGTGAACGTATTGTGAACTTAAAATTGAATCCTATTGCAAATCGTATCAAAAATAAACGATTAGTGGTTTTAGATGATTCAATTGTACGTGGAACTACTTCTAAATTATTAATCAAGATTTTAAAAGAAGCTGGAGCAAAAGAAATTCATTTCCGTTCGGCTTCGCCACCAATTATTGCACCTTGTTATTTAGGAATTGATATGCCTACAAAAGCAGATTTAATTTCAGGAAACAAGTCGATTAAAGAAGTGGAAGAATACTTGGATGTAGATTCGTTAGATTTCTTATCAGTAGATAATTTAGCTGATCTTTTAGGAAGTAGAAACCATTGTTTTGGATGTTTTACAGAGAAATATCCAGTAAATTTTAGCAATCCAACGAATCAAGAAGAATCTACTTCTTGCTGCTAGATTGAAAATTGTAAAATGTAAAAAGTCTAATGTAAAATGTATAAATATTAATACATCATACATTTTACACTAATACAACAAAAAAATGAGCAACACATATAAACAAGCTGGGGTAGACAAGGAAGAAGGATACCAAACAGTATCGAAAATTAAAAAAGCAGTTTCTGAAACGCATAATGAAAATGTTTTAAACGGAATCGGAAGTTTTGGTGCATTCTACCAATTAGGTGGATACAAAAATCCAGTTTTAGTTTCGGGAACAGATGGTGTAGGAACGAAATTAAGAGTCGCTTTAGATTCTAAAGTTTATGATACAGTTGGGATTGATTGTTTTGCCATGTGTGCCAACGATATTTTATGTCACGGTGCAAAACCATTATTCTTCTTAGATTACTTAGCGTGTGGAAAGTTAGATTCTGATATTGCTGCTGAAATTGTTGGAGGAATTGCTACTGCTTGTAAAGAAACAGGTACAGCTTTAATCGGTGGCGAAACTGCAGAAATGCCAGGAATGTACAAAGTAGGTGACTATGATGTGGCAGGTTTTTGTGTAGGAGTAGTAGAACGCGATGAAATTATCGATGGTTCTAAAATCAAAGCAGGACAAGTTATCGTTGCGTTACCATCAAGTGGATTCCATTCGAATGGATTTTCATTAGTACGTAAAATCTTCCCAGACTTTAACGAAGAATTTGAAGGTAAACCTTTATTTGAAACGTTATTAGTTCCAACAAAATTATATCAAAATGACATTTTTGCGATTAAAGATGCTGGGATTGAAATGACTGGAATTGCTCATATTACAGGTGGTGGATTAATCGAAAATGTTCCGCGTATCATTAACGATGGTTTATGTGCTGTAATTGAAAAAAATAAAATTAATGTTCCAACTGTAATGCAAGAATTAGCAAAACGTGGAAACATCGCAGAAGACGAGATGTTTGGAACATTCAACATGGGTGTTGGTATGGTTGTAATTGTAGACCAAACTGATGCTGACAAAGTAATGAATATTATTGATGGAAGTGCCGTGATTGGAGAAATCCAAGAAGGTTCTGACAAGATTATATTGAAATAGTAGATTAAATAGTTTAAAAAAGTCGGATAAGTTAATTCTTATCCGGCTTTTTTGTTTTGCTCTAATACGCTTACGGGCATATTTGTTTTACAATATTTGCATGTAATGTTTTCTCCTGTTTTATTGATTGGAATAATTGGAATGAAGAAAAGTGAAATATAGTTACGAAATTCTCGATGGATAAATTGACTTTGTTGTTGACAAATTGGACATTGAAAAAATCCCTCTTCAATTGTTTTACTTCGTTCCGTAATACCTCCGATAAAAATCATATTATTTATTTTTGATTAAAATATATCCTTCAATTATTTTACCATCTTCTAAATTAATGGTGTACCAATAACTGGCAGAAGGTAATGTTTTTCCATTAAATTTTCCATTCCACTTAATAGGTTGCTCGTTTTTAGTTTTGTGAAAAATTTGCTTCCCAAATCGATCAATGATTGTAACTGCTTTTAAATCTTTTACGTAAGAAATATTCCATTCATCATTTATACCATCACCATTTGGTGAAATAAAAGTTGGAATGTCTTTGTATAAATAGATAGAATGTTCTTCAATACATCCATTATTTGATTTAAAATAAAAGGTATACAATCCAGGTTCTAATTGGAATATTTGATTAGACCAATTATTTTGATCCAAACTTACTTTAGTGTTTAAATCATTTAAAAATTGAAAAGTTACATTAGTGCCATCATAAGTATATTCAAATAGTAAATCAGGGTAATTTTCAATTTCAAAAGATTTAGTAATACTACAATTTCCGTTGGTAATTGTTACATGATAGGTTCCAGGATGAGTGAATTCTGTTGTTTGACTTGTTGAACCATTACTCCATTCAATTGAATCATAATTTCCATCAAGAGTTATTGAATAACTATCATCTTTACATTTAAAATATTTTTCTGATAATTGTATAATCGGATTGATACTTTCTATTAAAGGAATTTTATAAAATGTTTTACAAGCTTCAGAACTAATAATCGTCGCAAAAATTTCACTTGTCTGATTTGTATTGCGATAATTTAAGCCAATTCCATTTAAATTTTCTAACGCATCTTGTAAGGTTTCGTAAAATACAATTTGTGAAGAATTTACTTGATAAATTTGTGCCAATTCATTGGCTTTGTTAGTTAAGTTAAATTCTCCAAATGTGTTTTCGTCTTTGCAAATTTCTATGGCAGATGAATCAATTATTGTGTGATTTAGTAATTCTACAGTTACTAAACTTCTATTTACACTTTCACAGTTGTTATTGATATGGCTTGCATAATAAGTTTTACCATTAATTAATAATACATCAGGATTTAAAGGGTTGGTTGAATTAACAGAATCGTACCATTTTATTTCGAATCCATTTGAATTTAAGTTAGCTATTGTAGGATTTAAATCTGCACAAAATGATTGACTTGAATTTATTATCGGAGCCTCTGTTTGCTGAATTTCAATATTCAATTCGACTTTGTTGCTTTCGCATTTATCATTTTCTGAAGCTGTAACATAATACAATCCAGATGAAATAATTTCAGAAGGATTAATCAATTGATTAAATTCATTATAAAATTTTAAATTTTCTCCTTCAATAGCAATTTCGTTAAATTGTTTCAAATTTGGAGCGCAGAAAACTAAACTTTCTCTAATAATTGGATCAGGAGTTTTAGCTGTTACATTAAGTTGAATTTCACTAGATGATATACAATTAGGATTGTTGTTATAATAAGCTTTTACAATAATTCTTTCATTATAAGGTTGAGTATTTTGATAACTCTCTGAAATGAAGTTTGGAATTTCAATATTTTGAGTTGTATAAAACTTAAATTCGATTCCGCCTCTATTTTCAAGAAGTTGAGAAGGAATATTCAGTGTATTAAACTTTCCAATTCCTGTAGAACTTACTTCTTCGCATACTTCTAGAGGGTCAACCTGTGATAAAACGATTGTATTGGTAATTGTAATTTCTTTCGTAAATTCTCTTGTCTCATTATTACAAGTGATTAATGCTGTTACATCATAGGTCCCAGCATTATTGTATTGATGATTTGGATTAGTTTCAGTTGAAGTAGTTCCATCACCAAAATTCCAAACAACTGAGTCAAAATTACCATCGATACTAAAATTTGTTGGATTACCTAAACATGTGTTTTCAAAATTAAGAGCAATATTATTGGGTTGATTATTTAAATTATATTTGTAAATAAATAAATCATATTTGTATTCATTAGTAATTGGAATATTATTTAGAATGAAATTTTTACTTTCGAAAGTTCCTGCGATTATAAGATTTTCTTCATCCAGAATACGTATAAATTTTCCAAAATCGCGTCTTCGTAATTCTTCAGGAGGTCCAGTATTTGTTGCTAATTTGAAGGTTAAATCTAGGTTAGATGGATTTAATTTAAATAGAATAATATTATAGTCGTTAGGCGTTAATTCTAAATTACGTTTAGGTTTAATAATTTCTCCATTTAAATGAATATCTTTATCAAATCTTGTTATGATATATGCACTTTGATCACTTTCAGTGTAATCAAAATAATTTTCATGAGGAATAGCATCTATTGTAGGTACAGGATAAACACTACTAGGTATAAAATCTAATTTTTTATAGTTTACTACTTCGCCATTTGTAGGATTTATATCAAAAAGTAAATGTCTATTAGAAAAGTTAGTTTCACTATAGTCTATAAGATGATCTCCGATATAACTTAATGAGTTAGAGCTATAGGAGAGTACTAATATTTTATTTGTTAATTTAGAAAAATACATTTTTACTGGAACAGTACTATAAATATTATTATCGGCAGAAATTCTACTAATAACTTTACGATAAATCAGATTTATATTTGGATCATATTTTTCAATTTCAAGATTTGAATATTTAAATTTTAATAAATATAGATTGTTATCGGGATCAACAATACTTTGAATATATCTTCCATCAGTTCTAGAAATTATTTTTGAAGAGAGATAAGTCCCATTTAAATCAAATTCACTTATAAAATAATTTTCATTTGTATGATTATCTGTGTCACTAAAATCATAAATAACCTCTTCATTTATTATTAATCCTTGTGTGAAATATCCGATAATGTATACTTTGTTTGCCGTGACATGAAAGTTTAATAAATATGTATTCGAAAAGTTGGGTAAAGATCTATTATATCCATTAGCAAAAATTATTTCCCATTGTTGTTGTCCATTTTGATCATATTTTGTAATATTTTTTAGTGGTGTTATGGTTGAAGCATTATATTCAAAAGTATAAATATTATTCTCTCGATCAGTTTTTATATCATTGTAAGGAAAAGTTTCATCTTGGTTGTAATTTTTTTCCCAAATTAAATTACAGTTATTATCATAATAAGTCATTTTCCTACCATTTCCTGTAGTACTACTTACAAATCCATTACTTGTTTTTTCTAAACCTAATATATGATCATCAAAGAAAGTTCCTTGTGTTTTTATACACTCAAAACATTGTGCATTTGTAAATAAAATTTGAAAAAAGAAGATTAAAGTTAAGTATAATTTAAATTTCATATCGATGTATTGTTGTGTAAATCTAATGATTAATTATTTATTAAATAAATTCATTCAACTCCAATATTAGAATTCCTTATCTTCGCATTTTATATTCAATTCAATAAATTCACGCGATTAATTATGCAACAATCAAAGGCTTTAGCAATCTTAAAATCTGGTCGAAATGTATTTTTAACAGGTTCAGCTGGTGCCGGAAAAACATATGTTTTAAATCAATACATTAAATATTTAAAACAACATGGTATTGCTGTTGCTACAACTGCTTCTACTGGTATTGCTGCTACGCACATGAACGGGCAAACGATTCATTCATGGGCTGGTATCGGAATTAAAGATTATGTCTCAGATCGATATTTAGCATCACTTCGTGACAAAAAATATTTCAGAGATAAGATGGACAAAGTAAAAGTTTTGATTATTGACGAAATTTCTATGTTACATCGCAATCAATTGGATGCCGTAGATTATGTGTTGAAATTCTTTAAACAAAATGATGAACCTTTTGGTGGAATTCAAGTGATTTTTTCGGGAGATTTTTTTCAGTTACCTCCAATCGGGGAAGAATGGGAAGAATCTCGTGACAAATTTTGTTTCATGTCTGATGCTTGGGTACAATCAAAAGTTCATATTTGTTATTTAACGGAACAATATCGTCAAACGAATAATGAATTAAATGGTATTTTGAATGAAATTCGTTCAGGTGTTATTTCTGATCGAACTATTCAATTATTAGAATCGAGAATTGAATATTTTCCAGACGAAATTGATTCTCAAACTCGTTTATACACGCATAATTTAGATGTGGATCGAATCAACAAAGGTCAATTATATAACATAGATTCTACCACAAAAGTTTTTGAAGCGAAAGTTGCAGGAAATCCAGCGTTAGTAGAAGTTTTAAAGAAATCTGTTTTAGCAGAAGAAAACTTAGAACTAAAAATTGGAGCTAAAGTGATGTTTGTTCGAAACAATTTTGATGTTGGTTTTGTGAATGGAACTTTGGGGCATGTTACGGGTTATACGGATAAAGACGAGCCAATAATTAAATCTTTAGATGGTGAATTTTATATTGCTAAACCAGAAACATGGGCCATTGAAGACGAAGGCGGAAAAGCGTTAGCATCTTTTACACAAGTTCCTTTACGTTTGGCTTGGGCAATTACCATTCATAAATCGCAAGGAATGACGTTAGATTCTGCGTTTATCGATTTATCAAAAGCGTTTGAAAAAGGTCAAGGGTATGTTGCTTTGTCACGTTTACGTGATTTAAATTCATTAACTCTTCATGGTCTTAATCAAACAGCTTTAGAAATTGACGCCTTGGCGATGAAAGCTGATCGTAGATTTCAAGAGTTGTCAAACATGATCGATGATAAATTAGATGAAAAGGAATTGCAAGATTCTTGGGCATCTTTTATTCGATATTCGGGTGGAACATTAGACAAAAAGCAAATCGCTAAAAACATAGAAAAGAATAAAAATTCTGACAAGGTCAAAAAAAAGTCGACAGTAGAAATCACTTTAGAATATGTGAAAGAAGGTCTTTCTTTAGAAGAAATTGCAGAAAAACGTGGATTAACTTCTTCCGCTATTGTCGATCATATTTCTAAAATTAAAGAAATTGAACCTGATTTGGATTATACACAATATAAACCTTCAGATAAAATTATTGATATGGTTCGATTAGCTTATTCTGAAATAGAATTTGAAGAAAATAAAGTTTTAAAACCTATCTACGATTACTTGAATGGTGAAATAAGTTACGAAGACATCAAAAAAGCATTATTGTTTATCGATTAAAATTCGTTTTGTCAGAAAATTATAAATAAAACTGACAAAATTGGTGAAACTGCTGAAAGGAATAATTGTTGTAAATTTACATTTTGTGAATATTCACATCGAAGGATATTATCCTAAAATATAAAATTATGACAATAGAAAACAACTCAGTAGTTTCTGTAAACTACTCTTTACATACCATTGAAGCGAATGGTGAAAAAGTATTTGTAGAACAATCAAATGCAGAAGAGCCATTAACTTTCTTATTTGGAGCTGGAATGATGATCCCAAAATTTGAAGACGAATTAAACGGATTAGTTGCTGGTGACAAAAAATCATTCGTAATTACTCCAGCAGAAGGATACGGTGAACGTAACCCAGAAGCTATCGCTCAATTACCATTAGAAATGTTCAAAGAATCTGGTTTACCTCCAGTAGGAGCTGTTTTACCTTTAACTGATAATGCAGGTAACCAATTCCGTGCAATTGTTGTTGAGGTTACAGAAGAAGCAGTTATTGCAGATTTAAATGCACCAATGGCTGGAAAAACTTTAGAATTTGAAGTAGAAGTATTAAACGTACGTACTGCAACTGAAGAAGAATTAGCTCACGGTCATGCTCACGGAGTTGACGGTACAGCGACACACTAAGATTTGTATTTATCCACATAAAAGCTATTTCGATTTATTCGGGATAGCTTTTTTTTTATTCATATATTATCCAAATGAAAAAAGTTTATACAGATAAATTTTTAAAAATATCTTTTAAAGGTTGCATTAATAATAAAACTGAAATTTTGAAATACGAAATTTGTGGATGTTTTAATTGTATTAAAGTTTCACAAACAAAAGATATTTTTGATTGGATAGAAGAAAGTAATGGAAAGGAAGAAACTGCAACTTGCCCTAATTGTAGTTTTGATTCAGTTTTAAGTTTAAAATATCCAATCGAAAATTTATGTTTTTTACTAAATATGAGAAAATTTCATTTTGGTTAATTTGTTTTATAATGCCTAAATTAGAATAATTCCACTATCAAATTATTATCGCTAGATAGAACTAAAATCTTATCTTTGCAAAACACAAATTACACACAAACACAAACAATGAAAATAGCAATATTTGTTTCGGGTAACGGAACAAATCTTCAAAATATAATCGATGAGGTAGAATCTGGTTATTTGCAAAACGTAGAAATTTCTATGGTAATGACTGACCGTTATTGTTACGCGATCGAAAGATCATTAGACAAAGACATTAGAACCTATGTTTTAGATCGTAAAACTTTCTCTGAAGATGCTGAACATAATTTAATTGATGAAGAAATCGATTTAATTGTTTTAGCTGGATTCTTAACTATTTTATCGCCTGAATTTACTGCTAAATGGGGAAATAAAATGATTAATATTCATCCATCTTTATTACCAAAATTTGGTGGGAAAGGTATGTACGGAGCTAAAGTTCATCAAGCTGTGTTAGAAGCTGGTGAAAAAATTTCTGGAGCAACAGTACATTATGTGACTGCAGGAGTGGACGAGGGTGAAATTATTACTCAAGGTTCTTTCGAAATTGAAGAAGGAGATCAAGTTGCTGATTTACAGCGAAAGGTTGCTGAGGTAGAAAAAATAATTCTAATCGAAGCAATAAAAAAAATCAGCGAAACTATATAAATTATAATGGCCTCAAGGACACTTGTCTTTGGGGCTTTTCATTTTCCGATAAATAAAACAAACAATAAACTTTAAAAACAAAAACAAATGCAAAAACAAGCGCTAATCAGTGTTTCGGATAAGTCAAACTTATTAGAATTTGCAACATTCTTGGTTAATCAAGGGTACAAAATCTTATCTACTGGAGGAACTTACAAACATCTACAAGAAAATGGAATTGAAGTAACAGAAGTAAAAGATGTTACTGGTTTTCCTGAGATTTTAGATGGTCGTGTTAAATCTTTACATCCTGCAATTCATGGTGGAATAATGGCGCGTCGTTCAGACGAAAACCATATGGCTACGATTGCTGAACATGGTATTAATCCAATTGATATTGTTATCGTTAATTTATACCCTTTCTTCGAAAAGATGAACACTGGTTTATCTGAAGCAGAAATGATTGAGTTTATTGATATAGGTGGACCATCAATGTTACGTTCTTCTGCTAAAAACTTTTACGATGTAACTGTTATTACAGATGTAAACGATTATCAAAAAGTAATGGATGAAATTACTGAAAACGGTGCTACATCTATCGAAACACGTAAATTATGTGCTGGTAAAGTATTTAATTTAACTGCTGCTTACGATGCTGCAATATCTTCTTATATTTTAGGAGATGATTTTCCACAATTTTTAGAGTCATCTTATGAAAAGGTAATGGATTTACGCTATGGCGAAAATCCACATCAAAAAGCTGCATACTACGTAGATAAAACGAAAAACGGAGCAATGAAAGATTTCGAATACTTACAAGGTAAAGAACTTTCATTTAATAATATTCGTGACATGGATTTAGCTTATAAAGTTGTAGCTGAATTTGATGAAACGACTTGTTGTGCAGTAAAACATTCAACACCTTGTGGTGTGGCAATCGGAGAAACGGTTGTAGATGCATATTTAAAAGCATATGAATGTGATCCAATGTCTATTTTTGGTGGGATTATTGCTTTCAATAAAGAAGTTGACGGTAAAACTGCTGTCGAATTAAATAAGATTTTCTTAGAAATTGTAATTGCACCTGCTTTTACAGAGGAAGCATTAGAAATTTTTAAAGCAAAGAAAAACGTACGTATCATTAAAGTTAATAATCCAGTTTCGGATAAAGTAACTTATGTAAAAGTTGATGGTGGATTAATTGTTCAATCAACAGATAATCAATTCTCATCGGATTTAAAAGTTGTAACTGAAGTTCAGCCAACTGAAAAACAAATGACGGATTTAGTTTTCGCTCAGAAAATTGTTAAATGGGTTAAGTCGAATGCAATTGTTGTAGCAACAAACGGACAAGCTTATGGAATTGGAGGTGGACAAACCAATCGTATTTGGGCAGCTCAACAAGCTATAGAACGTGCAAAAGAAAATGTACAGGACGAATTAGTTTTAGCTTCTGATGCATTTTTCCCTTTCCGCGATGTAGTAGATTTTGCTGCAGAAAATGGAATTACAGCTATCATTCAACCAGGTGGATCTATCAAAGATGAAGATTCTATTAAAGCTTGTAACGAGCATGGAATCCCAATGGTTGTTACAGGAATGAGACATTTTATGCATTAATGTTTAAAATTGAAATTTATTCTATTCGAACATTTTTTTAAATATTTCGATAATTAGAATTTCTTGATTTCATTTATAATTTAAAATTAAAACAATGAACACAAAAATATTAGTAATAGGCTCTGGTGGTCGCGAACATGCGATCGGTTGGAAATTTGCTGAAGATTTTAAACAGAAACAACAGTCCGTTGAAATCTTTTTTGCTCCTGGAAATGCAGGAACTGCACAAATAGGAACAAATGTTGCGCTTTCTTCAATCGAAGAAATGAAAGTTTTCGCAATAGAAAACAAAATTGATTTAACTTTTGTTGGTCCAGAAGCTGAATTAGCCGAAGGTATTGTAGATATTTTTCAGGCTGAAGGCTTAGCGATTTTTGGTCCTCATCGAGCAGCTGCACAATTAGAAGCTTCAAAAGCTTTTGCTAAAGATTTTATGGCAAAATACGGAGTAAAAACTGCAGCTTATAAAAATTTTCAAGGATCGCAATTAGCGAAAGAATATGTACAAACACAAGATTTTCCTTTAGTTGTTAAAGCTTCAGGATTAGCAGCTGGCAAAGGTGTAATTATCTGTCAGAATTTAGAAGAAGCTGAACAAGCTATCGACGAAATCATGGAAGATAAAACTTTTGGTGATGCAGGAAACGAAGTGGTTATTGAAGAATTTTTAGAAGGATTTGAAGCGTCAATTTTATCATTTTTTAATGGCAAAAAAATCGTTCCTTTTATATCTGCAAAAGATCATAAAAAAATAGGAGAAGGCGAAACTGGTTTAAATACTGGTGGAATGGGAGTGATTGCTCCAAATCCATTATTTACAGATGAACATTTCAGAATGTTTGAAGAAGAAATAATGGAACCTACAAAATGTGGTTTAATCAAAGAAGGATTAGAATTTGCAGGTGTTATTTTCTTTGGATTAATGATTACGACAAAAGGCGTGTATTTATTAGAATATAACCTAAGAATGGGCGATCCTGAAACACAAACAACTTTACCTTTATTAGAAACTGATCTTTACGAAGCAGTTACTAAATCTATCAACGGGGAAGATTTTGATTTAACATTTAAACAGCAACATGCATGTTGTGTTGTAATGGTTTCTGGCGGATATCCTGGTAATTATGAAAAAGGATACGAAATTCGTGGTATGGAAAATGTTACTTGTCCTAATTTTATTGCTGGTGCTAAATTAGAAAATGATCAAATTTTAACTACTGGAGGACGTGTTTTAAATGTAGTTGGTATGGGTAATTCTTTAGATGAAGCTCGTGCAATTGCTTACGAAAATATCAAAAAAATTAATTTTGATTTTGAATACTACCGTAATGACATCGGTGTTATTTAAATAAAAATTATAGAGTTTATATTATTTAAAAAGCCACCCTTTTGGGTGGCTTTTTTATGGTTTATTATTTCCAATAATTCCAATTAGTTCCGTCATAAACAGCGAGTGTGTTACTTTCTGTATCAAAACAAATCATACCTGGATATGGATTTTTCACGTTTAAATCTGGTCTGAAAATCTTTGGTAGAATTAAAGCTTTGTCATCAGATTCTAAAACTAATGCTCCAACTTTCGTAGATGTTTCTTTCCCGATAACAACACCATTACCAACTTCTACAGCAGTAGCGTCAATAGTATTTGTTGTTGCGGAACTATCTCCTTCGTCAGATAAATCTAACCATTCGTCATTGCTCTTTACTTTTACTTTTTTATCAGTCGTATTATAAATAAAAGTTCCGTTAGCAGCTGTGCTTGGATCATTCGTAGTGCTCGATAAGATAATACCTTTCGTAGTACCAGAAACAAAATCTATCAATGTATTGTTTCCTTCAACTGTTGGTTTACCAATTGCCACTTGTGCATTGCTAATATTTCCTAACAACAGTGTTGATAATATTAAAAATATATTTTTCATAATTTGTTAAATAATAATTAGTTATTGGTTACAAGTACGTTCGATACATTTCCATTGATATGTATTTCCTGGTCCACTATTACTATATAATTTAATACATTTAGCACCTTCACTATTATCGTAAACGATCATACCTGGTTTAGGATCTAAAATTGTATTAACATTATTTACAGTTGTAATTACAAATCCTTTTTCTTTAGATTCTAAAGCAATAAATCCGTTAGGAATATTTTCTGGCCAAGTTTGTAATTGTTTAGACAATGTACTAATACCAATTATTGATGGTGTTCCGTTAGTTGATCTATCACCTGGTTTTACACAAAATGTTGGACATTCTGATGTATCTGCAGCATTGTAAGGTTTACCATTATTAGTAGATTGACCTTGTAAATTATCAATATCAGCTGCACCCTCATCATTTACTAAGGTAGGTACACCAGTTGCATCTACCGGACTATTGATTTGTCCGTTTGCTTTTAATTGTTCTAGTTTTACATTATCTCCACCTTCAATTGCATCTAAACAACCATCGTTGTCTGAATCAGTGTCTAAATAATCTTGTAATCCATCATTATCTAAATCTCTACAAGATTCAAGTGAAATTGATTCTATCGCTAAATCTCTAACTCTAGTAATAGATGCACCAGCTAAAAATCTAAGTTCAAAATCAGTAGAACTTAATTGATCAGATGGTACTCCATTAATTGGTAAACTAAGTACTATAGATTGACTTGGAGACCACATATTATGACTTTCTACTTCTGGTAATTCAATATAAGAAGCTAAATTTGTTACGTTAGTACTAGCACCATTTAATGTTTGAATCACTGGTCCATTTTCTGTACCATTACCAGATAAAATGTTCATGTAATGTACACCTCTTACATATACTTCAAACACGAATGATTTATCACTATTAGTATCTTCTGGAGTTCCACTATTTGGTAAAGTATATAACCATTTTACATTATTGAATGTAATTTTAGATCCATTTAAATTTGAAGTAATATCAGTTTTTGATAAAGATGTAGTTGTATTATTATCTCGTAAAAATGATAAACCATTAATACCAAAATTTATTCTACCTCTTGCTTCTGTCCAATCACCAGTAAGAGCATAATTACCTCCTACAATCCAGTTATTTGATGTAATCCATTGATTAGTTTGGTCTACATTACCTAAAGATTTTGGGAAATTTCCATTTCCTGAACTATTAATATGGTTAATGCTGAAACATTCATCACTATCTAAGATACCATCATTGTCATTATCAAGATCAATATCATCTGGAATTCCATCACCGTCGATATCATTAATACCTTTAACTATTACTTGAATAATAGCTGTATCACAACTTGTAGGAGAATCTATGTTACATATTCTATATTCTAATTGGTAAATACCAGGTAAAACATTTGCTCCTACTACAACTTGTCCATTTGAATTAAGAATAATATCAGGATTTGAAGATGAAATTTGAGAAATTTGAACATTTTGACCAATTACCGCTGGTGAATTATTAGAAACGTCGTTGTCAACAACACTAGTTGTACTTGTTTGTCCTGGATATAATGTAAAAGTATCATCTTCTGCAAATGGATTACCAATACACGCTAAACCTTCACCATTAGAATTTTTAGTATCAATTCTTAAGTTATATACATGAATATTATTAACAACATTTAATAAAGAAAAAGCAGTTAATTGTATTTCATCAAATGGTAATGATGTTTGGAAACCATAGTTTTTTATACCAGTTCCAGTTATATTAAATATTAATGATAAATCAAGTAATTCAGCTGCTGAAGCTGTTTCTTGCGCTACACCATTTAAATACGTAGTGATTTGTAATGATTCTAATAAATCTAATTGTATGATTGTTGAAGCATCATTAATTGTAAATCCAACTCTTGTTCCTGCAGGATAAACAGTTGCTAAATCTTCAACACTTACAGAAACTCCAGATAATAATCCAACCGGGATTGTAAGAGTTGCGTAATTATTTGGATTACCTGAAATTAAATTTTGTGGATTTCGTACTTCACAAGTAACGCAAGCTGCAGAAGTTGGTCCAGTTCTTAAAGAGTTAATAACTACAGGGAATTGAGATTCTGTTAATTCAAATTCTTCATCACAATTTAAAAGTACAGCACAAGGTTTCATAACCTTTACATTATAAACATTTGTTATGCCTAAATCTACAGATAATCCAGTATTATCAATGATAAACTGAATTTCATCAAATTCTGCAGGTGCTTTATAACCAATATTTTGTCTCGAACCTTGTAATATATTTGCACCTATTAATAAATTATTTCCTTCAGCAATACCAACTTGTGTACCGTTTCTTAATAATCTAATCGTATAATTAGATAAAACTGAAAGATCTAATAAACTAGAATTTTCAACTTCAAAAGAAACATAAGTATTTGCAGGGTAAGGTGACAAAGATTTTTTAATAGCCAACGTAGCTTTTGATAATGCACCAGCAAGTATATTCATTGATGCATATGTTGTTGGATCATTATCGATTGCATTTCTTGGTTCAGTTACCGATCCTAAGCTTAATAAACCTTCAACACCTGTATTACCACTAATGCTGATTGGATAAATTGTATCATCAAGAATTGTTCTTTGATTACATGTTAAATCTGGTCCTTCACATAATTTTCTTACAATCATATTGTAAATTTGTGTAGAACCAAAAACATCTAAACCTAAAAGATTATTCTGTATATATTGAACTTCATTAAAACTTTTTGTTGTAATAAATCCTAGATTAGCTTTATTATTAGCACCTAATAAAGTCAAATTAACTAATAAATTTCCACTGTTAGAACGTTCCTGTTCAACACCATTAAGATATGTGACAATTGTAGAGCCGTTAAGTAAATTTAAATTTAGAAGATTACTATTAGATATTTCAAAGCCTGCAAATGACCCCGCTTCATAAGTTCTCTGCAAATCTCGAACTGATACTTGAGCCGAAGCACCTAAAGAAGCACCAAGTGTCATAGTTGCATAGTCATTACTATCACTATTAACAATATTGTTTAAATTAGTTATATTTCCAACTGTTAACTCACTAGTTCCAGTACGATTATTTGCATAGTTAATGACTGATGCATAGTTTGATTGTGTGATAGAAGTATTTGTATTACAATTTAGTTCAGGAGAAGAATTACATGGTTCTATCGTATAAGCGTAATTAACTGAAGTAGTTGTAATACCTAGAGTAGTTACGGTTAAACGAATTCTGTTAAATGGTTTTGTAGAGACAACTCCCAAATTTCTATTTGAAGTTGAAACAGCTGAAATAGGAACTGAAACTTCAATAAAATCTCCCGTAGAATTATTTCCATTAAAAGTTTCTACTTTATATGTTGTTGATAAAGCAAGCGTACTACTTTCACTTAAAACAATACCAGCATATGTACCCGCTGCAAAAGTTTGATTATTTCTAATTTCTACATGTGCTGTAGGATTAATTAATATAGAAGTCCAGTTAGAAGAATTGGATAAATTTGCATCTAATAAATTTTGTGCATCAGAAAAATCTGGATTAAATGAAGAACCTGAACTTACAGTTGTTAAACCAGTCGGGAAATTATTAGTAGTCCAAGTTTTCTGAATATTACAACCAATTTGTTGTTGCCCATATCCCCAATTAAACAGGAATACAGCAAAAAAGAGAAATATATTTTGTAAAATATTTTTCATGATTATTTTTATTTAATTTATAAAACATAAGTAGGTAGTAGATTTTTAAATTAAATTAATTGTGAGGGAGATCTAATATCTAAAGTAGATATGGAGACACATAAAGAACTGCATATGTAGTTATAGTAAGAAGTTCTATATAGAATTTCTACATCTGCATTGTATTTAATTTCTAAGTTTTTATTAATTATTGCTCTAAAAACAGGTGTATTATTATTGTTTGTAGAGATTTTATTCGGTGCTGAAGAAAAATAAAATAACTGGGTAAAAGGAGGAATTGTAATTTTAGATCTCTCTTTTATCTTTGTATAAGAAATTAGATTATCTTTTTTTAGTGTTTTATTTACTGTAGTATTACTAGCAATTTTAATTTCAGAAGCATTATCTTTTAATAGTATTTTATCTTCGGTAACTTCTTTTTTATCAATAAAAACAATGTTTTTACTATTTTCAGTTTTTTCAATAAAATTTACAAGTACTGTTCCTTTTGTTACATAAACCATTGTACTATCCTTTATCGTAATAAAAGTAGTATCATTAATAGATATATCTTCAGTTGACTGTACAAGTGTATCTAACTTAAATTCTTGTGCGTGAATATAATTTATTATAGAACTAAAAATTATTACAACAAGGTAAAAAAAGTTGATACGATACGAATTTGTACAATTAAAATAGAGTATATTTTTTATCATACAGTTTATGGTTTAGCAATTATTAGGTCATCTAAAATTGTACCGAATTCGTAAATATATATTTTTAAATGGATTAAAATTCGGGTGTAGAACCTGTTTGCAAAGAGAGGCAATAATTCAATATTGTATATTATTACAATAGTAAAAACAACTATTTCATTTATTCACAAATTAATCTATTTTTGATTTTAAATAATAAAAGCTAAGATGTTTAAATTTATTAGAAAAGTATTTTTATTCCTTTTCGTAGGACATTTATTGTATATAATTGCCTTAAAATGGATTAATCCACCAATCACTATCACACAAATCAATGAAATAATTGCTCAACAAAAATTCAATCGTGACTATATTTCTAGTGATGAGATGGGAGAAAATATTAAATTAGCAGTTATTGGATCTGAAGATCAAAAATTTCCAACGCATAATGGTTTCGATATTGATGGTATTCAGAAAGCTTTTGAAAGTAATCAAGAAGGTAAAAAATTACGCGGAGGTTCAACAATATCTCAGCAAGTTGCTAAAAATGTTTTCTTATGGCAAGGTAGATCTTGGGTAAGAAAAGGGTTAGAGGCGTATTTTACTTTTATGATTGAAAAAATTTGGGGAAAAGAACGTATTCTAGAAGTGTATTTAAATGTAGCTGAAATGGGAATTGGTGTTTTTGGAATTGAAGCGGCATCAGAATATTATTTTAATAAGTCAGCAAAAGATTTAACTAAAAATGAGGCTGCACGCATTGCAGCTGCATTACCAAATCCAAGGAAATACAATGTTAATCCACCGTCATCCTATATTTCTATAAGAGCAAGAAATATTGAAAGACAAATGAGAAATATTAAAGGTATGCCAGGTTTGTCCGAAGCAATTGGTGAAAATAAATAATGTAAAGTCTGATTTTATCAGACTTTTTTATATCTAATCATCTTCAAAATTATAATTTAAAATTCATGAATAATTTTATGAGTTATTAATTGAAATTTAGTTTTAAATAAAGCTATAAAAACCTTAATTTTGCGCAAAGACAAACACAATGACGCAAGGAATTATTATTTTAGATTTTGGCTCGCAATATAACCAATTGATTGCACGCCGAATTCGAGAATTTGGAGTTTACACAGAAATTATCCCTTACCACACTTCGGTAGAAGAAATCAAAAAACACGAACCAAAAGGAATTATTTTATCAGGGGGACCATCTTCAGTTTTTGGAGATGAAGCTGCTTTGGTAGAAAAAGAATTATTCGAATTAGGAATTCCAGTTTTAGGAATCTGTTACGGAATGCAATTAATTTCACACTTATTAGGTGGTGAAGTTAAAAAAGGAGAAAAAGGTGAATATGGAAAATCAGAATTAACTGTTTTAGCACAAAATAGTTTATTCAACGAAGTTCCAGATGTATCAACAGTTTGGATGAGCCACTTCGACGAAGTAGTTAAAGCTCCGGCTGGATTTACAGTTACTGGAAAATCAAATATTGATATTGCATCTTTAGCAAACGAAGAAAAAAATATTTTCGCCGTTCAGTTCCATCCAGAAGTTACACATTCTGAATTTGGTTCTAAAATGTTAGAAAATTTTGTTTTCAATATTTGTAAAGCAGAGAAAAACTGGGTTTTAAAAGATTTTATCGAAACTGAAATTGCACGTATCAAAGAAGTTGTAGGCGATAAAAAAGTTATTTTAGGACTTTCAGGAGGTGTTGATTCTTCTGTTGCTGCCGTTTTGATTCATCGCGCAATCGGAGATCAATTAACTTGTATTTTCGTTGATACTGGATTATTAAGAAAGGATGAAGGAAAAAAAGTAATGGAAAATTACGGTAAGCACTTCAATATGAACATCAAAATGGTTGATGCTGCTGATCGTTTCTTAACAAGTTTAAAAGGTATAGACGAACCAGAAGCGAAACGTAAAGCAATCGGGCGCGATTTCGTTGCTGTTTTTGATGAAGAATCTAAAAAGTTTGATGACGCTTCCTTCTTAGCACAAGGAACAATTTATCCTGATGTAATCGAATCTCAATCGGTAAAAGGTCCATCTGCAACGATTAAATCTCATCATAATGTTGGTGGATTACCAGAAGATATGAAACTTCAATTATTAGAACCTTTACGCGAACTTTTTAAAGATGAAGTACGTAAAGTTGGAGTAGAATTAGGTATCCCAAGAGAATTAGTTTATCGTCATCCATTTCCTGGACCAGGGTTAGGTATCCGAGTTTTAGGAGAAGTTGATGAAGAAAAAGTAAGAATTTTACAAGAAGCAGATCAAATCTTTATCGACGAATTATATGCTCATAACTTATACGATGAGGTTTCTCAAGCTTTCGTAGTTTTATTACCAGTTAAATCTGTTGGTGTAATGGGAGATGAGCGTACTTACGAATATACAGCAGTAGTTCGTTCAGCTAATACGATAGATTTCATGACGGCAACTTGGTCAAAATTACCTTATGAATTCTTAGAATTAGTTTCTAATAGAATTATCAATGAAGTGAAAGGTATTAACCGTGTAGCTTACGATATAAGTTCTAAACCACCTGCAACAATAGAGTGGGAATAACAAAATATTTCAAGTCAGCCTTTGTGCTGACTTTTTTTATTCGTAAATTTTCAGAACAAAATAATTAAAAATGGAACTTTTAAAAGAACGAATTAAAATAGATGGAGAAAGTTTCGATGGTGGGATTTTAAATGTTGATAGCTTTATCAGTCATCAATTAGATCCTATCCTAATGAAAAATATCGCAGAGGAATTTGTTAAAAGATTTGAGGATCTTAATGTGAACAAAATTATTACAATTGAAACCAGTGGTATCGCACCTTCAATTTTATTAGGGTTAGCATTAGAATTACCTGTAGTTTTTGTAAAGAAAATAGAACCTAAAAATTTAGATGAATTTTATTCTACACAAGTTTATTCTTTTACGAAAGACAAGACGTATGATATTTACGTCAACAAACAATATTTAAGCGAAGGCGATAATGTTATTTTTATAGATGATTTTTTAGCTAACGGTAATGCAGCTTTAGGAGTTAGATATCTTGTAAAAGAAGCTGGTGCTAATTTATTAGGCATGGGATTTATTATAGAAAAGTCTTTTCAAGAAGGTAGAGATCGTTTACTGAATCATGGTATTAGGGTAGAATCTTTAGTGAGAATTGATTGGATAAGTGAAAATTCTATAGAATTTGTAAAATAAATTTGACAAAAATGTAAAATTTATTTTTTTAATCAATTTTAATTAATTAGTTTAGAATAAGTTTAAGACTCACTATTATGAAAAAAATATTTTTAATTGCCGCAATTCTTTTTTCACAGTTCTCTTTAGCAAGTGAAAATAAAATATTGACTAATGAAGAAAAATCATTAGATATCAATAAAATTCAAAAACAAAAAGTAGTTTTGAATTTTACAAATTCAGATGATTTAAAATTAACAAAATCATTCAAAAAAGATCTTGTTATTTATTTAAATAAAAAATATAAAGATTATAATTTTAGTTTTGATACAGATAAAAAATCAGATTTAGAAATTTCTTTAAATACGAATCATTTATCTGTAAAACATTTTAATAATCCTGGTTCAGATCATACTATTAGAGATACAATGATTAATGGTCAAAATTTCTTTCAAAGTTTGCCTCAGACAAATATTAATTCATATTCATTAATTAGTTTTGATTCTGAAATAAAAATTGGATCAGATTTAGTAAAATCATCTTTTTTAATTTCTAAAGATGGAATTTCTAAAGAAAATAAGTTATTAGTAAACGGAGCTCATATAAAAGAAATAGATATCGATTTCTTAAATTTTATGAAACAAGATAACTTTGTAAATACACAACCTGTCGGTTTATCTAATTCAGGAGTCAACGAAAATACTTTGACAATGAATGATAGAATAAATGATTATAATTCAAGATCATTAATATTTGCAATTTTATTAGCGCAACTAGATAAAAAAATGGTAGATCTTCAATTAATCTAGTCAAATGATATTTTAAAATTTCATTTATTAATTTAAAAAATATATAAAAATGCCTTGTTATAAATAGCAAGGCTTTTTTTATTTAAAATATTTTAATTTTTTTTGAAATTCATTTTCAGATATTTAACTATTAGTCCTTCTATTTAAGCGAAAATTGATGTAAAATAGTTTTGGTGAATTAAAAAACCTTTCTATATTTGCACAGCAATTAAGACATAGACCCATGGTGTAACGGTAGCACATCGGTTTTTGGTGCCGCTAGTTGGGGTTCGAATCCCTGTGGGTCTACTAAGTCTAATGCCTCGATAATTTATTTTGTTGAGGCATTTTTATCCTTTAAAAGATAAATTGCAAGTTTAAAATATAAATAGACCCATGGTGTAACGGTAGCACATCGGTTTTTGGTGCCGCTAGTTGGGGTTCGAATCCCTGTGGGTCTACAAAATTTTAAACAATTTGAAATATATAATACTATATAGACCCATGGTGTAACGGTAGCACATCGGTTTTTGGTGCCGCTAGTTGGGGTTCGAATCCCTGTGGGTCTACTATATTTTATTATCTTTCAACTAACAAATAAGTTAGACCCATGGTGTAACGGTAGCACATCGGTTTTTGGTGCCGCTAGTTGGGGTTCGAATCCCTGTGGGTCTACAAACTTTCAAGCTCTAATATTTATATTGGAGCTTTTTTTATATAAATATATTTGCTATATTTAATTTATATTCTTTTAAATATTTATGACTTTAGATCAAATCATTGTAGACGCTAAAAAAGGAAAGCGTCATGCTCAAAATCTTCTGATAGAATTGCTTTGGTCGCAAGTTTATAATTATGTCTTTTTCAAAATTAGAAATGAAGAAGAAGCTGAGGATGTAACGATTGAAACTTTCACGAAAGTACTTTCTAAACTTAAATTATATAACGAGGATTTTGATTTTAAAACGTGGGTGATTTCAATTGCGCATAACACAATGATTGATCATATTCGTAAATCGCCCGTATTAAATTTATCAATTGATGATGGATTTAACTTTAGAATGTTGAAGGATAGTGAGAAATCTCCAGAAGATTATTTAATTCTACAGCAAGATACTGACAAGGTGCTAAAGGCAATAGATTTATTATCACCAAAATATAAACGAATTGTAGAGTTGAGATTCTTAGAAGATAAAACTTACAAAGAATTGGCTGAAGAACTAGATCTTAGTCTACCCAATGTAAAAGTTCGTGTTTTAAGAGCGAGACAACTATTGGCCGAAATTTTAGAAAAAGAAGCGTAGTTGTACTTTTTATTTAACAAGTTTTTTTGTTAATTTTACAATAAGAGTTGGTAATAATGATGAAGAACAAAATTTTATACTTTTTAGCAGTTGTATTTTCGTTAATAGTAGTTTCTTGTGGATCTTCTACGAAAGTAACTTCGTACAGAAAAACAGCAAATAAAGTATACTCAAAAATTAATTCGGCTAATAAGTATCCATCAAAAGGTAAATCTTCTAGTTCTTCTTCAACAGTTTACAGATCTACAAATAAAACCTATACATCAAAAGATACAAATAATGTACTAAGTACTGCAAAGTCATTTTTAGGTGTTCCATATAAATACGGTGGAACAACAAGAAGTGGATTTGATTGTTCAGGATTAGTATTTGTAAGTTTTGATAAAGTAGATTTAAAATTACCTCGAGTATCCTCTCAGCAAGCACAAGAAGGGCGAGAAATTAAAATTTCTGAAGCTAGAGAAGGTGATTTAGTTTTTTTTAATACTTCAGGAAATTCAATTTCACATGTTGGAATTATTGAAAGTATCGAAAAATCAGGAGAAATTAAATTTATTCACTCTTCAACTTCAAAAGGTGTAATAATTTCTTCGATGGATGAAAATTATTGGAAAACTAGATTTGTAAAAGCCGTAAGACTTTTATAAATTGAATAAGTGAAAAATTACCAATCTTACATACTAAATTGTTTGATTGTTTTTCTTTTAAGCTTCTCTGGTTTACAAACTTTTGGACAGAAAAATGACACTGTCCAAATTTTAAATCATGAGAAAAAATCGGAAAAAGAATATTCTAAATTCAGAAAATTATATTCTAAGTACCTTTTTAAAAAAAGAAAAGCTGCAACTACTCCTATTGCTGAGCCTTCTGTAAATCCAATTTTTATAGGAAAGCCCATTCGTCATATACATATAAATTCAAGAGATCCTTTCGGTTATTCATTGCAAGATACGACGCGTAGGCCGAATAAATGGATTGAAAAGACAGGGAATACTTTACACGGGAAAACTAAAAATTTTGTTATAAAAGAATTGCTATTATTTAAAAATGGTGATTTATTAGATACGTTAAAATTAAAAGAATCTGAACGTATTTTGCGTTCACAACGTATTTTAAGACGAGTAGAGATTGTTCCTCATTTTATTAATGAATCAGATTCGGTTGATGTTTACATAAATACCATTGATACGTGGTCTATGGTTGCAACTGGTTCTATCTCGACATCGAAAGCGGGAATTCGTATCAGAGAAAGAAATTTTTTAGGATTGGGACACGTTTTTGATAATCGATTTAGACATAATTACAAAACAGGAAATAATCTATATCAGTTTAATTACACAGTTCCAAATATTGCGAAAACGCGTATAATTGGGAATGTAAATTATTTTAAAAATGAATTAGATCATTTCAATAAAAGTATCAATTTTACAAGGCCATTTTATTCTCCTTTGGCAAGAATCGCCGCAGGATTTTCTATTGGTCAAACCTATTACCAAGATTCATTAGCGTATGGAATTCCGAATATGGAATATCATAATTTTAAATTTAACTACACTGATATTTGGGGAGCAAGAGCTTTTCGGATAAGTAATGCAAATAATGTTAACATTACCAATTTCGTATTATCTACACGATTTTATGATCGAACTTACAAAGAAGGTCCAAATGTAGAGGCCGATCCTTACGAAATGTTCAACAAGCAAACGAATTATTTTATTGGGTTGGGTATTTCATCACGTCGATATGAAAAATTAAATTATCTTTTTCAGCATGGGAATGATGAAGACGTTGCAGTAGGAAAAGTTTTTGGTTTGACAATGGCAATGCAAGATAGGCCAGGATATGAAAGGTTTTATATAGGAGGGAAAACATCAGTTGGTGGATTTCTGGAAGGAAATTATTTCGGAATTGATGCTCAAGCTGGTTCTTTTTATAGAGCTGGAAAAAGCGAACAATCGATTGTTAATTTACAAGCTTTGTATTTTTCAAAATTATTAAGAATTGGCAATTGGAATATTCGACAGTTTGCGAAAGCAAATTATTTGATCGGTTTTAATCGTTGGGATACAAGTGCAGATGAATTAACCTTGCATGAGCACGATTTATACGGAATGGATGGCGTTAGAGCTGCTAGAAATTTAAAAGGCGATCAAAAATTATTGATGGAAGTTCAGACCCAAACATATTCACCTTACGAATTTTTAGGTTTTCGAATTTCACCTTTTCTTAATGCTGCTTTAGGTGTTGTAGGAAATAAAAAAAGTAGTTTCTTAGATTCTGATAATATTGTGGCAAGAATTGGTTTGGGCGTTTTATTTACAAATGATTATTTCGTTTTTAATAACTTTCAAATATCATTTTCATATTATCCAAGAATTCCAGGAGAAGGTTCAGATATTTTAAAATCGAATGTAATTGACAATAGAGATTTTAACCTGATGGATTTTGATTTTAGTAAACCGAGTTATATCCGTTGGAATAGGTGGGATTAAAATAGAACAATAAAAAAGGAATCAATTAATTGATTCCTTTTTTATTTATTTCACTTGTTTAGAAATTAACCATGAAACAAATCCTCCAATTCCTAAAACTGTTGCAATCACAACGATGTAGTTGATAATTGAAAATTCGAAAGGAAACGGAATGGTTTCAGAAGCCATGACTAAACCAAAATTTATTTGTAATAATCCTAACAAAGTAGCGATTAATAAACCTGTAATCATTGCTACGGTTGTAATGATTAAACCTGTATAAGTAAAGATTCGTCTAATGTCAGATCGAGAAAGCCCAAAACTATACATGGTTTGTATTTCTTTCGTTTTATCAAGAATAATGATAATGATAGTTCCGGCAAGATTAAAACATGCAATAATGATAACTAAAGTAAAAATTAAGTAAATGATAAGGTTTTCCATGTTCATTACTTTCAAGAAAGCAGAATCTAAATCCTGTCTTGTTTCTACTTTATAGGTATCACCAAGTTGTTTTTCTAAATTATCTTTTACATAATTAAGATCTTTTTTGCCTGTTGTTTTAATCTCAATAGCGTAAGCCGAAATTGTATCTAATTGTAATAATTGCTGAGCTAATCCAATTGGAGCAAAAATATGTTTATCGTATTGCTCATTCAAGATAAAAATCCCGTTACTATAAGCTTCAGCTTTTGTAAAAGCGTCACTTTCTTGTTTTATCATTCCAGTTCCGGCTTTTGGCATCATCAATGTAGCCGGATTAATTGGATCTATGTACAATTGTAAACGTTGTGCAATTCCGTTAGAAACGATAAAATTATCATTAAATTCAAAATTTAAATAATCTCCACCATAAACAACAGTATCTAAACGTGTAACTGTTGTAAAATTTTCATCAACACCTTTTAGATAGGCGATATCTTGCATTCCATTGTAATCGATATAGATTTTTTCTTCGATTACTTTAGAATATGATTTTATGTAATCGTTTTTCTTTAAAAGGTCTTCTAATTTTGGTATATCAGATAAAACTTTACCTTTTGCTGGAGAAACTTTTATTTCAGGATTTACATTACTATAAAATTTTAAATTCATTTTCTCTAATCCAGTGAAAACAGATAAAATTACAAATAGTGCAGCCGTTGCAACCAAAATAGCGCCAACAGCAATAAACGTAATAATGTTTACTGCATTAGTATTTGCACTAGAAAAAAAGTAACGTTTAGCAATGTAAAATGAAATATTGCGCATCAAAAAATATTATAAAATAGGATTGTTTCCTTTACCGTTTAATGCATTGTCGATTTTCTCGATTTCGTCTAAAGAATTATCTAAAATAAAGATTAATTCTGGAGTAATACGCATATGTTTTGCTGCTCCTTTAGATAAAATTCCTCTAAATTTTGGCGTATTTGTTTTAATTTCTTTTAAAATTTCATCTTTACGATTACTTGGAAAAATACTTACGTAGATTTTAGAAACGCTTAAATCAGGAGTAACTTTTACTTCTGTAACACTAATCAAGTTACCTGGAAACTCTTCTGTACCCCATTTTCTAAATGCTTCTGCTAATTCCTCTTGAAATAATTTTCCTACTTTTTGTTGTCTATTACTATCCAAAATATTGTCGTTTTATTAATAAGCGAAATTACCGCTTTTTTTTGTGATTAAAAAGTATTAAAATAGCTGTATTTTTGTATCATGAAAAAAGATATTTCAAATTCTGAAGATGTTGAGTTTTTAGTAAATCAATTTTACGATTTAGTAGTAAATGATGAGCTAATTGGTCCATTTTTTAACAATGTTGCAAATGTGAATTGGGATGAACATCTTCCTCACATGGTTCAGTTTTGGGAAACTGTATTATTAGGTAAAGCTACTTTTGAAGGTTGGCCTATGCGTACTCATTTAGTTTTAAATAAAAAAGCATCATTAAAAGAAGAGCATTTTGAGCGATGGATTGAATATTGGTATAAAGTTTTAGATGAAAATTTTGAAGGCCCAGTTGCTTTAGAAGCAAAAAATAGAGCGAAAATAATGAGAGATTTGATTCTTTTTAAAATTGAACAACAGAAAACTCAAAATATCATACAATAAAAAACGCAACTCGTAAGAGTTGCGTTTTTTTATATTTGATTAAAATTAAACCGAAGTCAAAATTAATTTTCGATTCAAAAATTCTAAAATACCAGCTTTAGATAATTCTCTTCCGTAACCCGAACGTTTTGTTCCACCGAATGGTAATTCTGGGCTAGAAGAAACTTGTTTGTTTATATAAACCATTCCGCTGTCAATTTTACGAGCCATTTCGTGGGCAAGATTTATATTTTCGGTATAAATCGAGGCTCCTAAACCATACATCGTATCATTAGCGATAGTTAATGCTTCGTCAACCGTTTTTACTTTTATTAAGCAAACAACTGGTCCAAAAACTTCTTCGTCATAAGCTTTCATTCCTGGTTTTAAATTCGCTAAAATAGTAGGTTCCATAAACGATCCATCTGATTCTATTTGTTTTCCACCAGTGATTAATTCAGCACCATTTTCAATAGATTTATTAACTTGATCCAATAAAGTTTCTAAAGCTGAAGCTGAACTAACAGGTCCCATATCAGTATCATCTTCCAATGGATTTCCAACTTTCATATTTTCAACGTATGCCTTTAATTTTGTTAAATACGCATCGTATATCTCTTCCTGAACAATGATTCGTTTCGATGAAGTACAGGCTTGACCGGCATTTCGTAAACGACCATTAATTGTACCTAACATCACTTTTTCTAAATCAGCATCGTTTAAAATGATCATCGGGTCAGTTCCACCTAATTCTAATACAGATTTTTTAATTTGTTCTCCAGCAATTTTTGCAATACTAGATCCTGCACTTTCCGATCCAGTTAAGGAAACACCTTTAATTCTATCGTCTTTAACTAATTTAGAAGTTTCTTTTCCGCTAATCAAAAGGTTTGTATATAAACCTTTTGGAGCACCAACTTTTGTGAAAATAGCCTCAAAAGCTTCACCGCATTGTGGGATATAAGAAGCCGTTTTTAAAAGAATTGTATTTCCTGCCATGATATTTGGAGCAGCAAATCGAGCAATTTGCGAAAAAGGGAAATTCCAAGGCATTACACCTAAAAGTGCTCCGATAGGTTCAGAAAACACAAGGGCATCACCTTTTTCTGTTGTTAATGTTTCTGGCTTTAAAAATTCTTCTGCATGATCAGCGTAATAATCCAAAATATTTGCACTATAATCGATTTCAATACGACTTTCGCGTAATGGTTTACCCATTTCTGTGGTAATCAATTTGGCTAAATATTCTTTTTGTGCACGCATTTCAGCTGCAGCAGCTTTAACGATTTTTTTACGATTTTCGAATGATTCAAATCGCCAAGTTTTATATAAATCATCTGCAGATTGTATTGCTGCATTTATTTGATCTGTTGTATAGGGTTGAAATTCTTTTTCTATTTTACCTGTAGCAGGGTTTAATGTTCTAATTGAACTTGCCATAATTCTATGAATTAATATGTTCTACAAATGTGATATTTATTCTACTTATGCAAAAGAAATCAGCATAAATATTAATAATGAAATATGATATAGTATCAATAAATACAATATAATTTTCAAAATTAATCTGTAGAAAAAAGGGATTAGTAGCAACTAAATCCCTTTATATAAAGTTTATAATAGTTTTTTTAGAAAGGTAAAGAATCGTCATCGTTCATCGAACTTGAGAAACTTCCAATATCTCCGAATGAATCTAATGGATTACTTGTTGGTAAATTAATTGAACTATTAAATTCAAAATCGCTATCACCACCATTATTCATTTTAGAAACGATTTGACCGTCGTTCATAGAACTTTGAATTTCAAAATCGTTACCATAAGAAGGTTCCAAATCCGTAAATTTAGCTTGTTCGTTAATGAATCGAAGACGAACGTTTTCTAGCGCACCATTACGGTGTTTAGCAATGATAAATTCTGCTTGACCAGCACAAGGTACATTATCATCATCCCAAAATTCTAACTTATAATATTCAGGACGATAAATAAACGAAACGATATCGGCATCTTGCTCAATCGCTCCAGATTCACGTAAATCTGATAATAAAGGACGTTTACTTCCTCCACGAGTTTCAACTGATCGAGATAACTGAGATAGTGCAATAACAGGAATGTTTAATTCTTTTGCAATTGCTTTTAAGGAACGCGAAATCATGGAAATTTCTTGCTCACGGTTACCGTTTGCTTTTCCACCAGCAGTCATTAACTGTAAGTAGTCAATAAGAATCATTTTTACTCCGTGTTGTGAAACTAAACGACGAGCTTTTGCACGTAAGTCGAAAATAGAAAGGGCTGGAGTATCATCAATATACAAAGGCGCATTTTCTAAACCTTTCACTCTCGAATATAATTGTTTCCATTCGTGGTCAGCTAATTTAGCTTTACGTAATTTTTCCCCAGAAATACCTGTTTCCCCAGAAATCATACGAGTAATTAACTGAACAGATGACATCTCTAATGAAAAAACTGCAACCGGAATATTATGATCCACAGTCATGTTTTTCGCCATCGATAAGATAAAGGCAGTTTTACCCATACCAGGACGCGCTGCAAGGATAATTAAATCTGATTCTTGCCAACCAGAAGTAATTTTGTCAATCTCTGTAAAACCAGAAGTTAAACCAGACATCCCTTCTTTTTTTGACATTTCAGCAATTTTTTCAACTGCTTCTTTTACTAAAGAATTGGCGCTTGCGTAACTTTTTTTGATTCCACCTTCTGTAATTTCGAATAATTTACTTTCAGAAAAATCTAAAAGATCAAAAACGTCAGCAGAATCATCGTAAGACTTATCTATAACTTCAGTAGAAATTTCAATTAATCGTCTTAAAATAAATTTTTCTTGGATCACACGCGCGTAATATTCGACGTGTGCAGCTGAAGAAACACGTTGAGTTAATTGGATCAGGTAATAATCACCACCAATCATATCCAATTTACCTTCTTTCTTAAGTTCATTTGCAACTGTTAACAAATCAATAGGCTGCGATTCGTTGAATAATCTTTGAATCACGGCATATATTGCTTGGTGTTCAGGACGATAGAAAAATTGAGGTGTCAAGATGTCGATTACTTCATCCAAACCTTTATTATCAATCATCATTGCACCAAGAACAGCTTGCTCTAAATCTACGGCCTGAGGTGGAATTTTTCCACGCTCTAAGTTTACCATTTTTTTAGGCATTGAGTTTGTGTTTTGAAAACTATTTGCTTGTTCCATAAGATGGCAAAATTACATAAAAAAAACGAGATATCTATAGGTATAAATATCTCGTTTTAATTTGATTTTTTATAAAAAATTATCCTGAAAATTCTCCGAATTTGATGAATCTTTCTTGACGTTGTCTTTGTAACTCTGTTTTAGATAATTTATTTAGTTCTTTGTAAGTTTCTAAAACTTTTTCTTTTAAGTTATTGTAAGCAACTTCTGGTTTGTAATGTGCTCCACCAAGTGGTTCTTTGATTAAATCTTCGATTAAACCTAATTCTAACATATCTGGACCAGTTAATTTCATTTGAGAAGCAGCTTGTTGTTTGTATTCCCAAGTTCTCCATAAAATTGTAGAACAGTTTTCTGGAGAGATAACAGAATACCAAGTGTTTTCCATCATGAAAACTTTGTTTCCTACACCAATTCCTAATGCTCCACCAGATGCACCTTCACCAATTACAACTGAAATAATAGGAACAGTAAGTTTTAACATTTCGTAGATGTTTTTAGCGATAGCTTCACCTTGTCCACGTTCTTCAGCTTCTAAACCAGGATATGCACCAGGAGTGTCAATCAAAGTTAAAACTGGAATGTTGAATTTTTCAGCCAATTTCATTAAACGTAAAGCTTTACGATAACCTTCTGGATTTGACATTCCGAAACGACGATATTGACGTTCTTTTGTATTTTTTCCTTTTTGTTGACCAATGATCATAAAAGTTTGACCATTGATTTTTCCCATTCCACCTACCATCGCTTTATCATCACCGAAAGTACGATCACCATGAATTTCTACGAAAGTATTGTCTGTAATCGCGTAAGCGTAGTCTAATGTGTATGGGCGAGAAGGGTGACGAGATAATTGTACACGTTGCCATGGTGTTAAATTACCATAGATTTCCTTCTTTTTGTTTTCAATTGCAATTTCAATTTCAACACACGCTTGTTTAATATTAACAGCGTTCCCGTCTCCTAGAACTTGACAGCTTTTTAACTGATCTTCTAGTTCTTGGATTGGTTGTTCAAAATCTAAATATTCCATAATGCGTTTTTAATTGGAGCAACAAATATATAAAAGGATTTTAACCTTTGATAGATATATTTGTTTGTTTTTGTAGTTTTAAAATTATAAATTGTCTCAAAATGATAATAGAGACTAAATTTTAGTCTCTATTTTATTATGAGTTATTTAGCTTATAATTTTTCGATAATCATAGCGGATGCACCACCGCCACCATTACAGATTGCTGCACCACCGTATTTTCCTCCGTTTTGTTCTAAAACATTTAACAAAGTAACTAAAATACGAGATCCAGAATTTCCTAATGGATGACCTAATGATACTGCACCACCATTGACATTAACTTTGTCAGGATTTAATTCTAATAACTGTGTATTAACAATTCCTACAACAGAAAAAGCTTCGTTAAATTCCCAAAAATCAATCGCAGATTTGTCTAGATTAGCTTTAGATAAAACTTTTTCTACAGCTTTTGCAGGAGCAGTTGTAAACCATTCAGGTTCGTGAGCTGCATCAGCATAAGCAGTGATTTTTGCCAATGGTTTTAATCCTAATTCATTTGCTTTATCTAAAGACATTAAAACTAATGCTGAAGCTCCGTCGTTAATTGTAGAAGCATTTGCAGCAGTTACAGTTCCGTCTTTAGAAAAAACAGCACGTAAACCTGGAACTTTATCAAAATTTACATTTTTGTATTCTTCATCTTGTTTGAAGATAACCGGCTCACCTTTACGTTGAGGGATTTCTACAGGAACAATTTCATTGTCAAATTTACCAGCATCCCAAGCTGCCGCTGATTTTTTGTATGAATTTATAGCGAATTCATCTTGTTGTTCGCGAGTTACATTGTATTTTGCAGCTGTCGCATCTCCACAAGTACCCATCATTTCTTTGCTGTAAGCATCTTGTAAACCATCAGCAACAATTCCGTCTAATAATACAGTGTTACCGTATTTATTTCCTGAACGAGCATTTGGAGAATAAAATGGCACTAATGACATGTTTTCCATTCCTCCAGCAACCACAACATCAGCATCACCTAAACGGATTGCTTGAGTAGCTAACATAACAGCTTTCATACCTGAAGCACATACTTTATTAACTGTAGTTGCAGGAACTATATTTGGAATTCCAGCTTTAATCATAGCTTGTTTAGCAGGAGCTTGACCTTCGCCAGCTTGTAATACGTTACCCATGTAAACCTCATCTACTAAAGCTGGGTCTAAATTGATTTTATTTAATGCACCTTTAATTGCAGTAGCACCTAAGTCAGTAGCAGGAATAGAAGATAAGCTTCCTAAAAAAGATCCCATTGCTGTACGTACAGCAGAGACAATAACAACTTCTTTCATTTTTTTATTTTGTGATTTCGTTTTACTTAGTGCAATATAGAAAAAAATAAAAAATTTATTCAGAATGATTATTTAATTTTCAGTTAGTTTTGATAAATATTATTCAATAAAAAAAGCAATTAATTGAATAAATCGTAATTATCTAATTGTTGTAAATTTAAAACCAAAATGAAAAAGATGAGATCTGTATTTTCTTGTATACTTTTATTATTCTTAGTATCGGCTTATGGCCAACCAAAATATTATAACCAAGTTTTAAAGAAATTGACTTCTAAAAATTTGTCAGGTCGCGGTTATACTTATAATGGAATGGAGAAAGCGTCTGATTATTTAGCCAAAGAATTTAATAAGAATGGATTAAAATCTTTTAATGGGAGTTATTTGCAAGAATTTGAATTTCCGATAAATATTATTCATCAAACAAAATTAACTATTAATGGTAAGAAATTAGTTTATGGTAAAGATTATATTGTAAAACCAGGTTCTAAATCAATTTCTACTGCTGAGAATATAAATTACTATCATTTTCCTATTGATGATTATATAAAATCTTTTGAATCGAAAGAGAAAATAAAGCAATTTATCATAAATGATACGCAACATCAGAAAGACAAACATGTTATTTTACCAGTTTTACATACTACAGTAGATTCAATCAATACTTATTATAAACAATGGGCAAATATCTATGAAAGTGATAATAATAAATACAGAGCAATATTTCGTTTTACGAAAGATTCATTGTTAAGTAGTCTTAGTCAAAGACAAGCTGGTGTAAGTGAGTTTATTATAAAGGAAAAATATTATTATAAAAATTTAAAAATAAACGAATACGAAATTAAAAGTGAATTTAATCCAAAATTTAAATTTAATAACGTTGTTGGGTATATAGATGGAATAAATAATGATTCGGTTGTCGTAATTACGGGGCATTACGATCATTTAGGAAGGGTAAATAAATCTATTTTTCCAGGGGCAAGTGACAATGCGAGTGGTACTGCAATGGTGTTGGAATTAGCAAAACATTATTCTAAAAATAAACCAAAATATAGAACCGTTTTTATGCTATTTGGTGCAGAAGAAGCCGGAATCGTAGGGTCGTTTAAATATGTTGATTCACCACTTTTTCCATTAAATGAAATCAAATTTTTAGTGAATTTAGATATTATGGGAGCTGGGGAAGAAGGAATACAAGTGGTAAATGGTTCAAAATTTAAAAAAGAATTTGATGATTTAGTTCGTATTAATTCGGAGAACAAATATTTAAAGCAAGTAAAAATTAGGGGAGAATCTTGTAATTCTGATCATTGTCCGTTTGATAAAAAAGGCGTTCCATCTTTTTTTATATATACGTTAGGAGGTAAAGGGAATTATCATAATATATATGACAGTTACGAAAATTTAGATTTGTCTTATGCAGAAAAAGTTCGTGATTTGTTGATTAGATTTGTAGATGGTATATAAAAAAAATAATCCGTTCCAAAAGAACGGATTACTAACCAACCTAAACTACTATAAAAAACTCTAAAAAGTAATAAGGGTTCGAGATTAATTCAACTTCATTAATCAATCTCATTATCTCTTGCGAACACCTCAATAATTACTATCTATGAATAAATTTATTTGTATAGCAAATGTCTAAAAAAATATGGCTTGATACAATAAAACTTATATCTATTTTTATATTAAGAAATAATAAAAATTTATATCAAATTCAAATTTATTTGTAATTAATTGTAATCTTGTGTTATATCCGTTTTTCAATAAATTGTAAGAATAAAAGTTTTTAATTAATTAAATTCTAAATTTAACTTTTTATTATAATATCTTATGCGTTATTATAAGTTAATCAGCTGTATTTTTCGCCACTTTAGGTATCAATTTTATTATAAATATTCAAAAATGTACATTAAAATAAATTTCGGACTTCTTTTTATATTATCCTTAACCATATTACAAGGGCAAGAAATACATCCAAATCATGTACGAAAAGCTGTTTACGATATTATTATTAATGATATAAAAGAGCAACGCACATCGTATAATTTGAAAAAAATTTACATAGATGCTACGGTAAATAAATTTGACGAAGTAGAAATGACAACTTATGGAGTTAAACTTTCGGATCCTGAATATATAAATGATCAGGAGTTTTGTAAGGTGTTAAATTTTGGGAAATGTGTGGATAAAATTTTAATTGATCAATTCAGTTTAAGCAAAGTTTATAAAGAACATAAAGACCAAAATTATGTAGATTTTTATGGAATTTACGCACCATTGGATCATTGGTATAATGTTATTCATAATACTTTTCAGTATTTATTGCTAAAGGATAAACCTCAATTTTCAACTGTTACAATTCCGGTAAAAAACGTTTTTTATGAAGATGGAATCGAAATGACACGTTACTATTTTTATAACTTCACGATAAATAAAGATTTCAAAATCGACTCTTTTAAAATGATTAATTTCTAAAAATTCAAAATTCTTATGTAAATTTATATCACTCGTAATTAATGTTTTATGATTGATGTACAAAATTACATTGAAGAACTAAAACAACTTGCAAAAGGAAATTTAAGAATTTGCCGAATGAACTGGTGGTTGTTGAAGTATGAAGAAGAATTTAAGCAAGCAATAGACCAAACTTCTTGTAAAAAATGGGCTAAATGGCTGTATAATGGAGAACATCCATTTCCGTGTCTTTGCCCAAAAAGGGATAATTTATGCGTGTTTATAGACTTGTATCGTGAGTTAGATCGTTTAACTCAGATTCAACGAATGGAAACATTTTTTGAAGAAAAATTCAATAATTTTCAAGCCATAAAAGATTCAGCAGAATTAATTACGAATTGGATGAAAGAGATTCGACCTATAATTTCTGAAATTTATTTAACCTTAGATAAAAATGAAAATTTAAAAGTTAGATTTTATAATTCAGATCCAATTTTGGAAGTTAATATCAATAAAAATGATTATAAATACACCTTGTTGTGTTTAGATATTTTTAATTACAATATGTACGTACGAGGTATGTAATAAAAAAAGGAACTCAGTAAATGAATTCCTTTTTTTTATATAAAGATTAAATAGTCTTTAGATATTATTTAATTAAACCGATTTCTCTTAAACGTTGTGTTAAGAATTCTCCAGCTGTAATATCTTCAAATTGTTTTGGATTTTCCTCAGTCACACAATTTTCTAAAACAGATAAATCCATTTCAGAAACTGGGTGCATAAAGAAAGGAATAGAATAACGAGAAGATCCCCAGAATTCACGATCTGGATTAACCACACGGTGAATTGTAGATTTTAATCTGTTATTTGTGTGACGTGATAACATATCACCAACATTAATTACTAATTCATCTTCTTCTGCAATTGCATCAACCCAAGTTCCATCGTGTTTTTGTACTTGTAACCCACGACCTTGCGCTCCCATTAATAATGTAATTAAGTTAATGTCACCATGAGCACCAGCACGTACAGCACCTTCTTTTGGTTCTTCTGTAATTGGAGGATAGTGAATAGCTCTTAAAATAGAATTTCCATTCGCAATTTTGTCATCAAAATAGAATTCATCTAAACCTAAGAAAATTGCTAAAGCGCGTAAAACGTAAACTCCAGTTTTTTCTAATTGTTTGTAAGTTTCTTTTCCGAATTCGTTAAAAGTAGGAACTTCTTTAACTTCAACATTTTCAGGGTAGTTGTATTTTGCTTTGTCTTCTTCAGCTACATATTGTCCAAAGTGCCAAAATTCTTTTAAATCACCAACTTTACTTCCTTTTGCATGTTCGTTTCCAAATGCAGTATATCCGCGTTGTCCACCAATACCTTCAACAATATAGCTTTGTTTTGTTTCAGTAGGTAAAGCGTAAAAATCGCGAACGCTTGAATATAAATTTTCTATTAAATCTTCAGATAAAAAATGTCCTTTTAAAGCAACGAATCCAATTTCTTCATATGCTTTTCCAATTTCGTTGACAAATTTTTGTTTTCTAGCTGGATCTTCTGATAAGAAGTCTGCAAGATTAACTGATGGTATTCCAGTTTGTGACATTATATATGTTTTATATTGTATTAAATGTTCTGCAAATTTATAGAAACATTTTAAATGTGAATAATTTTGTTGATAACTTTTTGTGTTAAGTATTGTTAACGTGTTAAAATTGAAATTAAGAATAAATTAAATCTAATAAATTACTGATTTTTAGTTGTTTTGAATACGATTTTTAAGAAAATTGAATTGTTTAATAAAATAGATTTAATATATTAATAATTTACATGAAATAGAAATTATAAATAATGTTAAGGTTCTAATTTTAACTATGTTTGATGTATGAAATTTATAACTTTACTTATAGTATTTGTTTTATTAAGTACTAAATCTGTTTTTGGACAAGAATCTCCAAAGTTTATTATTTTTCCTGGATGTGAAAAATATGAATCAAAAGACAAAAAGAAATTAATTGATTGTTATGCAAATAAATTTAATTATTTATTTACTATTGAGGTTAAGAAGGTTTTAAGGGAGAATAATTTAACTATAGAAAATGTGCATGTGAATGCAAGGATAAAGTACGAGATTAATAAAGAAGGCGAATATCAAAATCTTGAAATTATAGGTACGGAAGCAGAAAAAATACTAATTACACAGTCTTTTTATAATTATGTAATGAATTTAAAAAAGAAAAATAAAACGATCATACCTGCCAAATCGAAAGAAGGAGAACCAATTTTATTGATATTTGATATTCCTTTTAAAATCATAAATTATTAGTTTTATATTCTTATCACATCATCATAAAATTCAATATTACAATTGTAGATTGATTCCTATATTTGCAAAAAGGTTTAAATGAAAGATCAATTTTTTCAATATATACAAGATCTTCAGCAAAGAATTATTGCTGAGCTTGAAGCAGTAGATGGGAAAGCCAAATTTTTGAAAGACGAATGGACTCGAGATGGTGGCGGCGGCGGTTTAACTTGTGTACTAGACGATGGTGCTGTTTTTGAAAAAGGTGGTGTAAATATTTCTAAAGTTTATGGTGAGCTTCCGGAAACAATGCAAAAAGCATTAAACGTTTCTTCGGGACAATTTTTTGCTTGTGGTTTAAGTTTAGTAATCCATCCAAAAAATCCACATATTCCTACAACTCATGCAAATTGGAGATATTTTGAAATGTACGATGCCGAAGGTAATGTAGTAGATCAATGGTTTGGTGGTGGACAAGATTTAACACCATATTACTTGGTAGAAGAAGATGTAATCCATTGGCATTCGGTTTGTAAAAATAGTTGCGATAAACATAACGAAGCTTTTTATGCAAAATATAAGCACGAATGTGATAAATATTTTTGGAATACCCATAGAGAAGAAGCAAGAGGTGTAGGTGGTTTATTTTTCGATTACCTAAAGCCAACGGAAGAAATGCCTATTGAGAATTGGTATGATTTTGTAACAGAAGTTGGAAATTCTTTCTTAGAAGCTTATGTTCCAATTGTTGAAAAACATATCAAAGATGAATATTCTGAAACTCAAAAGCAATGGCAAGAAATCCGTAGAGGACGTTATGTTGAGTTTAATTTAATTCATGATAGAGGTACAATTTTCGGATTAAAAACGAATGGTCGTATCGAGTCAATTTTGATGAGTTTGCCTAAACATGTACAATGGCATTATAATCATCATCCAGAAGCTGGTTCTCCAGAAGCGAAATTAGTAGATGTACTAATGCATCCAAAAGATTGGATTTAATAGTTAATATATAAATAAAAAAGCCTGAACAAATTGTTCAGGCTTTTTTATTTATAATTTTTAATCGTTTGTAACAAATGATCCGATAATTGAATTTACAATTCCTAAAACAACACCAAATAAGAGTGCGTACCAGAATCCGTCTACATGAAAACTATCGCCCATAATTGCACTTGCTATTAAAATAATAACTGCTGTTATTACAAATGAAAAAAGTCCTAATGTAAGTATGGTAATTGGTAAACTTAAAATGGATAAAATTGGCCTTACAAAGGCGTTTAAAAGTCCAATAATAAGAGCTACGATGATTGCAGTACCATAACCATTGATAGATACGCCTGGCATTAAATTGGCTAATCCAAAAACTACTAATGCAGAGATTAATAAATTGATAATGAAATTCATAATAAATAGGTTTTATAATTTTTCAATATCAAATATTCTGCCAAATCTATATTGATTTTATTCTCTATCAGGCATTAACATATCAACAATTGTATTCAAAATACTGATTAATAAACTAAATCCTAATGCTGACCAAAATCCAGTAGTTTCAAAATGTGTTCCCATTAATCCGTCAGCTAATAAAATGATACAAGCAGAAATTACGAAGGAGAATAAACCTAATGTTAGGATAGTTAATGGAAAAGCTAGAATCTTCAAAATTGGTTTAGCAAAACTATTTAATACGCCTAAAATTACAGCTAAAATAATTGCGTAATAGTAAGGACTAATCGTGACACTGTCCATTAAAAAATCTCCAAGTAATAATACTAATGCAGATATTAATAATTTTATAATTAATGATTTCATATAAAGTTTTATTTACAATATAGTAAAATAAAAAACGCCTTAAAAAAATTTCAAGGCGTTTTTAAATTATTTAAAATGAAATTAGATTTGCTCTAACAAATATTTCATGTTTACTTCTTTATCGATGATTTGTGCTAAATCCTCTACAGCAACACGTTTTTGTTCCATTGTATCACGGTAACGTAAAGTAACAGTGTTGTCATTTAAAGAATCATGATCAACAGTAATACAGAAAGGTGTTCCAACTGCATCCATACGACGATAACGTTTTCCGATAGAATCTTTTTCTTCGTAAGAAACGTTGAAATCTAAACGTAATTTCTTTAAGATTTGCTCAGCAAATTCTGGTAAACCATCTTTTTTAACTAATGGTAATACAGCTGCTTTTACTGGCGCTAATGCAGGTGGTAATGATAAAACTACACGTTCAGATCCATCTTCTAAAACTTCTTCTTTTAATGAATTAGAGAAAATTGATAAGAACATACGGTCTAAACCAACTGAAGTTTCAACGACATAAGGAACGTAAGATTCATTTGTTTCGTTATCGAAGAATTGAATCTTTTTACCTGAATGTTGTTCGTGTGCTTTTAAATCGAAATCTGTACGCGAGTGGATTCCTTCTAATTCTTTAAATCCGAATGGGAATTTAAACTCAATATCAGCAGCAGCATTTGCATAGTGTGCTAATTTTTCGTGGTCGTGGAAACGATAGTTATCATCACCTAAACCTAAAGCGCGGTGCCACTTAATACGTGTTTCTTTCCATTTTTCGTACCATTCTAATTCAGTTCCTGGTTTTACGAAAAATTGCATTTCCATTTGTTCAAACTCACGTTGACGGAAAATAAATTGACGAGCTACAATTTCATTTCTGAAAGCTTTACCAATTTGTGCAATCCCGAAAGGTAACTTCATACGTCCAGTTTTCTGTACGTTTAGGTAGTTTAAGAAAATACCTTGTGCAGTTTCAGGACGTAAATATAAATCCATTGCTTGGTCAGCAGTTGCTCCTAATTTAGTTCCGAACATTAAGTTAAATTGACGAACTTCTGTCCAGTTTTTAGAACCTGTCATTGGATCAGCAATTTCCAATTCTTCAATTAAAGCTTTTACATCTTCTAAATCATTATTTTCTAATGATTTTCCCATGCGAGCTAAAATTGTATTGATTTGATTTTGATATTCTAAAACTCTAGCGTTTGTAGAGATAAATTCGTTTTTATCAAAAGCATCACCAAAACGTTTTGCAGCTTTAGCAACTTCTTTGTCAATTTTTGCTTCGATTTTCGCACAATGATCTTCAATTAAAACATCAGCGCGGTAACGTTTTTTAGAATCTTTATTATCAATTAATGGATCATTAAATGCATCAACGTGTCCAGAAGCCTTCCAAGTAGTAGGGTGCATGAAAATTGCAGAATCGATACCAACGATATTCTCGTTCATTTGTACCATTGCTTTCCACCAATATTGTTTGATATTGTTTTTTAATTCAGCTCCGTTTTGACCGTAATCATAAACTGCTGATAATCCATCATAAATCTCACTCGATTGGAAAATAAATCCATACTCTTTTGCGTGTGAAATGACCTTCTTGAAAATATCTTCTGACATAATATATGTGTGTTCAATTTAAAATGCAATTTTAAGGAATTTTAACGACTAATGAAAAGGAATAAGGGATGAAATGATTCATTTTTTACAGATAAATTCTAAAAATAAAAGTTTGATAAGATTATAAATCAATTTTATTAACTTTGTTCCAATGAAAATGCAAAATTACATCCGATTTGTATTGTCACTTCTATTGATTGTTTCCAATTTAAGTGTCGCATTTTCTATGCATTTTTGTCAAGGTCAGGTGGAAAACGTAAAGTTAAATCACTTTGATAATAAAATTTGTAAAATGCAAATGCCAACTTCATGTTGCGCTGAAAAAAAAGAAACTAAACATTGCGAAATTCCAGAGGAAAAGCCAGAAAAAGACGATGATTGCTGTAAAGATATAGCTTACGCAGATGATCTTCAAGACCAACAAACGGTTGATGTTTTAAAGGTAAATCCGATCGTTTTTCAGGAATTTCCTGTTGTTAAAGAAATTGAATTTTCGGTTAAAGATTCAGTTATTACTTTCCAAAAGTATTTAGATTTTTACGTAGAATCTAATGCTCCTCCAATATATATATTACATAAGAAATTAGTTTTCTACGAAATTTAAAAAGTTGTATTTCAGCTATTCTCGATGAGATAAATTATCGAATCGGGTAATCTATGCAATTTTTTAACGTACGAAAAAGATAATATGAAAAAGATAATCACTCCAATTTTAGTATTGAGTGCTGCGTTTGCCTTTGCGCAAGATGTTTTAAAAGGTAAAGTTGTGGATCAAAATAATCAGCCGTTGATTGGTGCTGAGGTAATCTGGAAATCGACAACAATTTCTACACTTACAAATGAAAATGGTGAATTTGAAATCGCTTCGGTTGATGGTGAATTAGAAGTGTTTTATGAAAATCAAAATATGACTTTTAATCCAAGTCAAAACGAGTTTCAGACGATTACATTTTCTATTCTTCCGATTGAAGAAAATACATTACAAGAGGTAAAAATTACAGATACACGAAATTCTATACGAAAGTCAACGGGCGCTACAAATATGTCTGTTATGACAAGTAAAGAATTATTGAAAGCAGCTTGTTGTAATTTGGCCGAATCTTTTGAAACAAATCCTTCAATAGATGTTAATTTCTCTGACGCTGTTACAGGAAATAAGCAAATTAAAATGTTAGGTTTAACATCTCCATATATTTTAATTGCAGAAGAAAATATACCTTCTGTGCGAGGTGCTTCACAAGCTTTTGGTTTAAGTTTTACTCCAGGAACTTGGGTAGAAAGTATTCAAGTAACAAAAGGAGCAGGAACCGTAGTGAATGGATATGAAAGTATTTCTGGGCAGATTAATACTGAATTAATCAAGCCTGCGAATGATATCCCATTATTTGTTAATTTATTTGGTTCGACAGATTCTCGTTACGAAGCTAATGTTCATTTAAATAAAAAGGTTTCAGATAAATGGGCAACCTCTTTATTTTTACATGGAAATGCGCGTACAAAAGAAAATGATATGAATGAGGATGGCTTTTTGGATAATCCAATGGGAAATCAAGTGAATATCATGAATCGTTGGCAATACACAAATCCTGAAAAGGGAGTTGTTGCATTTATTTCGGGACGATATTTAACAGATTTAAAACAAGGTGGTCAAAAAGATTTTGATCAACGTAAACATCGTTATTCACAAACGTATTGGGGATCTGAAATCGCGACGGATAAAGTAGATGTTTCAGCTAAATTAGGTTACGTTTTCCCTGAAATGCCTTTTCAAAGTATGGGGTTACAAACGGCTTATAGTTATTATAATCAAGAATCTTACTTTGGTTTAAATGAGTATAATGCGAGTCATCAAAGTTTTTATTCAAATTTTATTTTTAACTCGATTTTAGGTAATACAAAAAATAAATTCTCGACTGGAGCAAGTTTTACTTGGGATAAATTTGAAGAATTTACAATGTTGCCAAATGTACAAGAGTTTAACCGTATAGATAATTCGGCAGGAGTATTTTTTGAATACACGTACGATAATTTGAAGAATTTTAACGCCATCGTTGGTGGTCGTTTAGATTATCATAATCGAATGGGAGTTTTCGTAACGCCACGTATTCATACACGTTACACGCCTTGGGAAAACACAACGATCAAAGCTTCAGTTGGTAGAGGAAAACGAATCAACAATATTTTTGCAGAAAATCAAAATTTGTTTGCTTCAGCAAGAAATTTTAATATTATTGGGCAAGGAGGTGAGATCTATGGTTTAGATCCTGAAATCGCATGGAATTATGGAATTAGTCTTTCTCAAAAGTTTACATTATTTGGAAGAAATGCAGACGTAACTGCTGATTTTTACCGAACTGATTTCGAGAATCAAATTGTTACAGATATTGATTATTCAGCTCGTCAAGTTCGATTTTATAATTTAGATGGAGAATCGTTTGCAAATTCGTTTCAATTTGATTTTAATTATAATCCATTTCATAATTTTAATATTCGCGCAGCGTACAAACATTATGATATACAAACTGATTATGAAAATGGTCGTTTGGAAAAACCATTGCAAGCAAAACATCGTTTCTTTGCAAATGCAGAATATCAAACTCACGAAAGAAATGGAAAATATTGGCGTTTTGATATGACGTATAATTGGATCGGAAAACAGCGATTACCTAATACTTCTGATAATTTACCAGAAAATCAATTAGGTGAATATTCAAATCCTTTTGGAACGATTAACGCACAAATTACTCGTGTATTTTCTGATACTTTTGAAGTTTATGTCGGTGGTGAAAACATCACAAATTATCAACAACATCGCGTAATTTTAGCTGTTGATAATCCTTTTGATTCTAATTTTGACAGTACCGTTGTGTACGCGCCAATTTTTGGACAAATGTTTTATGCAGGTTTACGATTTAGTATAAAATAGGATAAAGATTAATTTAATATTTTGATTAATAAAACAAAACAAATAATAATAATATGAAAACATTACTTTCAATAGCATTAGTTGCTGTTATGGGAATTAGTGCGCAAGCACAAAATAAAAATGCAAAGCACGAATTACATGTTAAAGGTAATTGTGGAATGTGTAAAGAACGAATTGAAAAAGCTGCTTATAGCGTATCTGGGGTAAAAACTGCAGATTGGAATGCTGATTCGCAAACGTTGAGAATTATTTTAAACGAAAAGAAAAATAATTTAGAGGTTGTTGAAGATGCAATTGTTGCAGTTGGTCACGATACAAATGAAAAGTTAGCTGATGAAAAAGTGTATCAATCTTTACATAGCTGTTGTTTATATGATCGTGAATTAGAAGGTACGTCTAACGAATTACCTAAAAAAGAAGATCATTCAAATCATAAACACTAAAATATTTTAAATAAAAAAGCCACTCAATTGAGTGGCTTTTTAGTTGTTATAAATTTATAAGAATTAGTTCTTAATTAATTTCTTAGAAACTGTACCGTTACTTGTATGGAATTTTAAAACGTAAACTCCTTTTGGTAAGTTAGCAGTGTTAATTGAATTTCTGTTATTTTGTAATTCAACATTTTCTGATGAAACAACGCGTCCAACCATATCCACAATCTCAACTTTGATTTTTCCTGTTAAAGAATCATCATAGAAATGAACAATATCTTTAGCTGGATTAGGGAATAATTTGAAAGATTCGTCTTTAATATCAGTTGTTTTTAATTCACAATTTAATACTTCAGCTGGTGGCATATCAAATGCTGCAGTTCCGTCAATTCTACTGTTTGAAGAACCTTGATCAGCAGAATATCCTAAACCACGACGAGCAAATACTGACCAAATATCACATTGGTTAGCTCCTTCATTTAATGCTACGTCAGCAGCTAAGATTGCATCTCTACCATCAACAAATCCTGGACGACATGGTTGTAATCTTAAACCTTCCATAACTAAATCTAATGCTTTCGTATTACCAGCATTACCATTTAATAAATCTGGTGTAAATCCATAATTTTCAATCATCTTCCAGTTTAAATCCCATAACATAGTTGCCCACACATATCCTGTACGGTGTGGCGAATCGTTGTTACCGTAACTTGCAACATTTGCATAAGTTACTGGGTTCACTGACATGTTTGTAGTATATGGAGTAGGACGAATTCCACGACCAGTTGTCGCTTGATTTACAGCAAATGTACCAATTCCTCTGTTTTTAGTTGCTGTATCTGTAGGTAATTGAGTAATCATTAATCCAAAGAAATCAGACCAACCTTCACCCATTTGTTCTGTATTACTTAAACAAGCAGAATTTGTACGTGGACCAGTTAAACGAGTTGAGATTCCGTGTCCGTATTCGTGAGCAACGATTCCATTATCAAAACTTCCGTCAATATAAGGAATGTCAATAAATTTAATCGTTCCATTTACTACAGTGTTACTTTCTAAATTAGAAACAATTGGATTTCCGATCGTATTAGTAACTGATATTGCTGGAATTGTAATTGTAGTAGATTCTCCACCCATACTTATTGATCCGGCAACGTTATTTACAACAATAACACCTTCTGCACCTGCATCTTGTGCATTTTGTACTTTTTCAACAAAACTACAATCTCCACGTAATACTACCGCAATTTTTCCATTTACTTCGCTTGGATTAGAAATTGTACCACAAGCATCGTATGGAGTTCCAGTCGTTTCATTTTTTCTAACTAAAACTAAATCTCTTGTAAGTGGAGTAGTTGGTAATGGAGCAGAGAAAGCTCCTTCTAAAGCTTCATAATCACCTGAAATTCCGCTTGGAGAATTTATAGTCAATGGTTTTCCAGCAAATGTTGTTGGCGGGCTCCATAAGTACATCGCCATACGTGGATGTCCACCATCTGATGGTGTAGAAAATGTTGCATTATCTGTTGCTCCTAAAGCAAAACCTGTCTGCGCTAATGAGATAACAGGATCGTTTCCTGTACCACCTTTTCCGTAATTATCAGCCTGGAAATTTCCAAATTCTTCCGTAAATCCATAACGATAAAATATATCGTGCATTACGTTAGACATGTAAAATAAGTTCGTAGCTGATGCTTCTTTATAATTGTATGGATGTGTATTTCTATCAACAGGGAAATCGAAGTTTCTATTAACACCTCCGTCTACATAATCAGTTGTGGTTGCATTACCTCCTGAATAAGTTTGGTAACCTATAGATTCGTGATCGTGAACTGTTCTTGTATTATTTCCTCTTGTAATTGTATTTTCTGTACCATCAAAATTATGCCATCCGTTTGGAGAAGCTGTCGTATTAAAAGCACCTTGGTTGTAGATTGTTCTATCACCAAAAGTTGGAGCTTCAACAGGGAGTTTGAATACATTGTATGATGGATTCTCATTTGTAGCATCTTCAGCATCATATAACCAAGCCCATTCAGATTTATTAAATGTATCTAAACTTTCATTAGCAAATGAATCGTGATTGAAACCACAAGATAATGTTTGATTATGCTTTTCTAAAACAGTTCCAGTTTTTGCATCTACAACAACATCATATAAGTCAAAATGTTCGTCTTTGTTAATTTTAACTAAGAAAACATAAGCTAAATAAGCTTGTTTATTTTCATCTATATAATAATTAATTTGAGGAGCTTGATCTGTAAAAGTATAAATTCCTTGCTTTGTTGTATTGGTATCAGTTGATTTCGCTTGATATAGATTTAAACCTTCAGTTTGTGCTAATTTTTGAGCAGCTTGTTCAAATGACAATTGAGGTGTTGTTTCTATCGAACCTAAATTCGCGTCGAATATTTCGCTTTGTGCAGCCCATTGTACTTGGTTATTTTTTACTAAGTAAGTTGCGTAAGCTGTATAAATTGGGATTCCCTGATAAACTCTTTGAATATGTAGTTGATTTCCATTTGTTTTTTCATTAAAAACATTTTGAGTAATTTGAAAATCAGTAGTGTTCTGGGTAGTTTTTGTAAGGTGACTTCCTATGATGGCATTGTAATCTTGTGCGTTTGCAGTACACGACAAAATAAACGCTGATAGGACAAGCGTAAAATTTTTCTTCATTGTGTTAATTTTAGAATATTAATTCTTGATTTAGTGTACATTAAATTTAAGATAATTATTCAATATCCAACCAAATTTTTAAAATATTCTAAAAAAAAGCGCTTCCTAAATTTAGAAAGCGCTTTTATATCGTAGTGTAATATTATTTAAATCTATTGAAACATATCTCTTACACGATCAAAGAATGATTTTTCATTTTTTGAAGGTTCAGGTGAGAAGTGAGAGTCGTCTCTCATTTTCTCGAAAAATGCTTCTTGTTCTTTTGTTAAATCAGTAGGAGTCCAAATGTTTACGTGAACAAATAAATCGCCTTTTCCATATCCATTTAAATCAACTAAACCTTGACCTTTTAAACGTAATACTTTCCCTGATTGTGTTCCTTTGTCAATTTTAATTTTAACTTTTCCGTTCACTGTCGGTACTTCTTGCGAGCTTCCTAAAACAGCATCAGGAATAGAAATATATAAATCATAATGAAGATTATTTCCGTCACGTTTTAATGTGTCGTGTTCTTCCTCTTCAATCACAACTAATAAATCTCCAGGGATACCATCAAAAGGAGCGTCATTACCTTTTCCACGAACTTGTAATTGAATACCTTCTCTTGCTCCAGCAGGAATTTTAATTTCTACAGTTTCTTCAACTTTAATTAATCCTTGGTTGTTTGCACCTGGAGGAATATGGTCAGCAACTTTACCAACTCCTTGACATGTTCCACAAGTTGCTGCCGTTTGCATCTGACCAAACATTGTATTTGTAACACGAACTTGTTGTCCAGAACCGTTACAAGTTGTACAAGTTTTAGCAGTTGCTCCTTCAGCTTGTTTGAAACGTTTAACTTTGATTTTTTTATCAACACCGTTAACCATTTCTTCTAAGTTCAATTTAACGCGAATACGTAAATCTGAACCTTTGATGCGACGTGGACCACGAGATTGACCTCCGCCAAATCCGCCGAAACCACCACCGAAAATATCTCCAAATTGAGAGAAGATATCTTCCATGTTCATTCCGCCGCCACCGAAGCCGCCGCCTCCACCAGCAGCACCTCCCATACCTGCATGACCAAATTGATCATAACGAGCACGTTTGTTATCGTCACTTAAAACTTCGTAAGCTTCTGCAGCTTCTTTGAATTTTTCTTCTGCCTCTTTGTCATCCGGATTTTTGTCAGGATGATATTTGATGGCAAGTTTGCGATAGGCTTTCTTAATTTCTGCAGCTGATGCAGATTTTGATACACCTAATATTTCGTAAAAATCTCTTTTATTCGACATGACTAATTTTCAATAAATTACATTCCAACTACTACCTTCGCGTAACGGATTACAACGTCTTGTAACATGTAACCAGTTTCTACACAATCAACAACTTTTCCTTTTAAGTCATCTGACGGAGCAGGAATTTGTGTAATAGCTTCGTGTAAATCAGTGTTAAAATCATCACCAGCTTTTACTTCCATAGCGATTAAACCTTTTCCACGTAAAGTTTCAATTAATTTGTTTTGAATTAATTCAACTCCAGTAACTAAAGCATCATCTTCTGATTTTTTTATTTGAGGCATTGCACGCTCAAAATCATCAACTACAGGTAATAGAGCAGTGATTACTTCTTTATTAGCAGTTTTAAAAATGTCTATACGCTCGCGAGATGTACGCTTTTTAAAGTTATCAAACTCAGCGAATAAACGTAGATATTGTTCTTTTTCTTTTTGTAATTCTTCTTTTAATACTTCAACTTCAGATTTTTGTTCAACCACTTCTTCAGTTGCAGCTGTTTCTTCGTTTTGTACTTCTGGATTGATATTTTGATCTTGAATCTCTTCGTTTATATTTTGTTCAGACATAGTATGCTTGTTTTTGCCCTTTAAAGAATCAAATAGTTTGCCAATGCGCATAGTGTGACTTTTTGACAGAATTAGTAATAAAATAAGCGCTTCTTGTCGGAGAAGCGCGTGTAAATGTAAGGTTTATTTAAAGAAAAAAGACACCTTAAAAAGATGTCTTTTTTATATTAAAATTTAAAATTAACTTTTGCATTTAAGAAACGTCCTGTTAATCGGTTTGGAACCGCATAAACATTAGAAGTATTTACATCGGTAATCCATGTGTTGCTGATTTCATTTCGGATATCGAAAATATTAAAAATATCTAATCCGACAGAAACTTCTTTAAACTTACTAAACAAAGAACCGGCAGAAGGTTTTAAATCTTTTTGATTTACAAATTCTTTCACAAATCCAATATCCACACGCTTGTAATCTTGTAAATAAGAAGTATAGCTGTAAGGATCTGTAAATTGTGGCGCTCCGTTTGGAAGTCCAGAAGCATAAATTAAATTAACATTGACTTTAAACGATGGTAAAAAATCCATGTAATCTTGGAAGAATGCCGAAACCTTGAATCTTGGATCTGTTGGTAATGGAATGTCTCCACGATTATCGATGTTTTGATATGCTCTTGCATACGAAGCCGAGAACCAAGAATCTACTCCTGGAACGAATTGTCCGAATAGACGCATATCAACTCCGTAAGCATAACCTTCCGAATTATTATGCGCTTGGTAACGAACACGAACATTGTCTACGAAATATGGATTTAAATCGTTTAACATTTTATAGTATGCTTCTGTCGTTAATTTAAAAGGACGATTCATCCAAGTAAATTCATAATCATGACCTAAAATAAAATGGATTGATTGTTGCGATTTGATGTCTTGATTTAAAGTTCCATCTAAACGTCGCATTTCGCGATAGAATGGAGGTTGATAATACACTCCGGCAGCAAAACGGAACAACATATCTTTTTCCCAATCAGGTTTTACGGCAACTTGTCCACGAGGTGAAAATGTAGTTTCTTCATTAAAATCCCAGTAAGCTGATCGTACACCAACATTTACCATGACTTTAGCATCGTTCCACATAAATTTTGTTGAATATTGTGCATATCCAGAAAAACGATTCGATTTTACATTATTACGCGCATTTACGTAATAATTTAGTTGCATACCGTCGCCTAAAGTTGGATTTGAAACAGAATATCCTAAAGAATCAATTACTTGCCATTCATTCAATAAATCACGAATATCTTCTTGTTGGAATTTTAAACCCCATTCAATATCATTATTCGTATTTATTTTATATTTCCCTTTGTGCTGAACACCTGCTACCAATGCGTCAAAATTATTTCGTGCGTGGTCGATTTGTGCACCAACATCATACGTTTGCATTGTATTTCCTTCTTGATCAACTTCTGAAATCAAATAAGCACCTTGAATATCAAAATACTCACGTTCTTTCGAATGATAAGCGAATACATCTAAACCTAAATCTAATTTATCATTCGCTTTATAATTGAAGGATAAACTTCCAGTTTCAGTACCGAATCTGTCGTCTTCCTTACCATTGTATTGAACAGTTAATAAAAGAGGATTTGTTAAAGTTCCGAAATATGTGTCACGATTTTTTGGAATCATTTCAAAACGAGAACGAGAAACTGTTCCTAAGAAATTCACGTTCCATTTTTCATTTAATTGATAATTTAAATTCGCTTGAACATCGTAGTATTCAGGATTAAAGTTGGTATCGCCATCCAGCGTATTTAAAACTAAATTTCTGTTTTGGTAACGTGCACCAACTATTGCACTAAATTTTTGATTTTTAGAACCCGTACCAAGTGTTAAACTTCCACCCATTAAACTCGCTTCTAACTGACCTTCGAATTTCTTTGGACGTTTGTAATAAATATCTAAAACCGAAGACATTTTGTCTCCGTATTTCGCTTCCCAACCTCCAGCAGAAAAATTAACGAATTGCGTCATATGTGGATTTACAAAACCTAAACCTTCTTGTTCACCATTACGAATTAACTGCGGTTTATAAATTTCGATCCCATTTACATAGATTAAGTTTTCGTCGTAGTTTCCACCACGCACCATATATTGCGAACTTAATTCAGTATTCGAATTTACGAAAGGTAAGGTTTTTAATAAATCAGTAACTCCACCCGTTAAACTTGGACCTTGTTGCATCTGAGCAGCACTTAAAGAAGTACTCTGAAAAGGTTTATTTTTATTGGATTGAAATGTGATTTCAGCGGTATTTAAATCAATTGTGTTACGTTCATCTGATGCTAAAAGTACAAATAACTGTTTACGATTATTATCTTTTAGATTTAATGTTTCAGCGTAAGCTAATCTACCTTCGTGATGAAATGTAACCGTTACCGATTCATTTGATGGAATCTGAATAGAGAAATTACCTTCAGCATCAGTATATGTAGATTGATCTTTCCAAACTACTTCCGCGTTGGCTAAAGGTTGCTGATTTCCATCAACAACTTTACCTGTAACTTGAGCCGTTTGTGCAAATAAAACTCCTCCTAATAAGGTAAATCCTAAAGTGCTAAGATATTTTTTTGAATGTAGCATTGTAGGTAGAAGTGTTGTTTTTTTCATCTTTTACGTTTAGTTCTAGTTGGTGATCACCGATTGAAATTTCTTCCGAATTTAGATCAATCGATAATCTATTTATTTTTTTGTCATATTCTGCTAAAACCCATTTTCCATCAATGTAAGCATTGTATTCTTTGATACCAGATTGCCCGTCATGGATTGTAAAATTGATTTTACTTTTTGTACTCGTGAATTGACTATTTTCCTTAATATTTAACGGAGTAATTGTTGGTTTAGTATAATCGATTTCGATCGAGAAAATTCCAAAATCACGAACCTTCGAAATTAATTTTCCATTTTTTAATTCTGTAGATTCATACGATTTTTTCCAAGCTCCCTTTTTTTGATATTGTCTTACAACAATCGCCTTTTCTAAATGAGCTGTAGGTATATCTTCAGTAGGATCTAATGAAATTGTGTAATATTGATGAACCGGAAAATTCCAATCACCAATACGATGTTTTATACCTTCTTTTTTGTAGGCTAAATCAAAATCCTCATAAAAAATTCCTTTCGGGAAAAAGATTTCGATTCCATCCGCTTTAAAAGAATTTTCTTTGTTCCAATAAATAGGATTTATAAATGTTTTTTGAGTTGTTTCTGTATAAGCTTGTCCATTAATTGTAAATGAAACTGATGAAGAATTCTGAGCATAATCAGAAGTTACAATTTTAACTTTATAAGTTTTACCTTCTTCGATGGCTAAGATTCCATTATTTTTTAAATTAGAAAAAACTCGCAATGGATTTCCATCCTTTACAAATGCTTGATAAACCCAACTGTTATTTCGCATTAAATCGGAGTAATCACAAACTGAATTTATAGCTCGTGTTTCATCAAAAGAAAAACGATTAGCCGTAAACGTATATATAGGTTCGTCGTTTACAAAAACATCAATTTGATGCACACCGTTGTTATTATCAGCACCATCATGTTTATCATAAGCTTTTATCCCAAATCCTATTTGTCCAGACGCATTAATAGTTGCACCATTTGCAATTGTTGTACGGTTAGATGATCCATTAACTTTACCTTGAATTGGGTAAATATAAGTTCCTAAAATATTAGGTTTACTTGTGTCTGGAATGTCGTAGCCAAAATAAAATGGGTTAATAGGTTCTTCGGTTTTAGTATGACGAATTTCAAAGTGTAGGTGAGGCCCAGCCGATCCGCCTGAATTTCCAGATAATGCAATTAATTGACCTTTAGAAACTTTTAATTCATTTGGTTCTGGGTATACTTCTACTTTGAAAGACTTTTGTTCATATTGTTTCTTTCTAATATATTCTTTGATAGGGCCGTCAAATTGTTGTAAATGCGCATATACAGAAGTATATCCGTTTGGATGGTCTATATAAATTGCATTTCCATAACCGGTTGGAGAAACATTAATTCTTGAAATATAACCGTCACCAACAGCAAATATCTTTAAACCTTCGCGTTGCTGCGTTTTTATATCTAATCCACTATGAAAATGATTTGATCTTAATTCACCAAAATTTCCAGCTAATAAATTTCTAATTTCCATAGGATTAACAAAATCATTCTTTGGGTAAGTATCCGATTTTGGTTGTTCTGCTCGCTGACCAAACGTCATTGATGCTAAAAATAAACTGAAATATATAGGTTTAATCACTTTCATTTTCTCTCTGTTGGGTTGTAAATTTTTAAAAATAGTTTAAATCTGTTACAAACTTCATTAAAGTTTTGAATTTCTGAAAATTAATTGAGAAATATTTTATAACAAATTAAATTATCTCTATGATAATCAATTATAAAACTTTGTAAAATTATAGATTTAAATAATTTAATATAAGAAGTAAATAAAGCTTTTGAAAAAACGTATATTTATAACTACAAGTCATATTTTTAAAAGAAATAAAACTAAAGTTGAGGTTAAATCTTTAATAAAATCAGTCCGATTTTTCTCAACTTAATTTGCTAAAATTACAGTTACGATTTAAATTAAAATTATAAAGAAAAGGTATATCAAACACCTAAAATAAAAAATCAGTTTTATTAAATCCTTATTTTTCAAGTGATAAGAAAAAACTGATAAAATTTAGTTTTCTATATTGATTTGATTTAAAAAAATGTTATTTTTGCAATAGAAGCTAGAATAAAATTGATTCTCTGATGATGGAAGAAAATATAAAATTTAACGCGCTTGAAAGCAAAGTTTTAGACCTGTTAGAGAATTATAAAAAAATAAAGGAAGAGTTGGTGGTTCTTGAAACAGAGAACACACGACTAAAAAATAAATTGAGAGATTCACAGGTACATAGTCTTAACTTAATGGAAGAAGTAAAAAGATTAAAAGTAGTGAATGGAATGAGCGGTAATCAAGAATATAAAAAAATGATGAAACTCAAAATGAATAAATTAATCAAAGAGGTCGACTCGTGTATCGCTCAAATTAAAACAAACAGTTAAAAGAATGTCAACTCAACGAATTGAGATTAAAATTGCTTCACGCATCTATCCTATGAACATCAAACCTGAAGAGGAAGCGATGATTTTAGAGTGTGCGCAAGAAATTTCAGGAATCTTACGTCAGTTTGAAGAGAAATACTCTGTATCTGATAAACAAGATGCCTTAGCTATGGCGGCAATTCAGTTAGCTATTCGTGAAGCAAAATTAAAAAAACAGATGAAAGATAACGAAGAGATTACTGCAGAAAGAATCTCAAAGTTATTAGAATTGATTGATCAATCAATCGTAAAATAAGAGAAGTTCTGGTGTCTAATGTTTAACAATTAGATACCTTTAATAATATTCCTACATTAGTTCTAGCTATTTTGGTTAACTCAACACTTATATTGTTACCGAGTGAACATTAATCTAAAAGTAGGCCACAACCTTCGGGCACATATTTATATGTCAGTGGAAACTTGCCGATTAAGATAACTCAAATCCTGTTTACAGGAGTTAACACAATTTATACTGACTAATGTAGGTTTTTTTATATATATAACATTACAAAACGCTATGGAACCAAGTACTATTATCATTGCACTTGTTACATTAATTATTGGAGCTGTAGTAGGGTATTTCTCATCAAAAAAATCGGTAGATAAACAAAACCAAGAATTAATTGATGAAGCTACTCGCAAAGCTCAAAGCATAATTAATGAAGCTGAAAAGGAAGGCGAAGCCACTAAAAAAGAAAAAATTCTTCAAGCAAAAGAGAAATTTCTTGAATTAAAATCGAAACACGAAGAGGTTATTAACCAACGTGAGCGTAAGGTTTCTGATGCTGAACTTAAAGTGAAAGAGAGAGAAGATCGTGTAAAATATGATCTTTCTGAAATTCAAAAACAAAAAGACAATATCAAGTCTGAAAAAGGTAACTTACAGTCGCGTATCGATAAACTAAATATCAAACAAAAGGAAGTTGATACGATGCACAAAAAACAAGTAGAGATCTTGGAAAAAATCTCAAATTATTCTGCTGAAGAAGCTCGTGCTGAGTTGATTGAAGTTTTAAAAGATGAGGCTAAAACAAAAGCACAAGCACACATCCAAGAAATTATGGAGGATGCAGAATTAAATGCTAAAAATGAAGCTCGTAAAATTGTAGTTTCTGCAATTCAACGAATCGGAACAGAGCAAGCAATTGAAAATTCAGTTTCTGTATTTAATATTGAATCTGATGAAATCAAAGGACGAATCATCGGTCGTGAAGGTCGTAATATTCGTGCGATAGAAGCAGCAACAGGTGTTGAAATTATTGTTGATGACACGCCAGAAGCAATCATTTTATCATGTTTTGATCCAGTAAGACGTGAAATTGCTCGTTTATCATTACACCGTTTAGTAACTGACGGACGTATACATCCTGCTCGTATTGAGGAAGTAGTTGCAAAAACTACTAAACAAATCGAAGATGAGATCATTGAAATAGGTAAGAAAACAATCTTAGATTTAGGTATCCACGGATTACACAAAGATTTAGTTAAGATTGTAGGTCGTATGAAGTATCGTTCTTCTTATGGTCAAAATTTATTACAACACTCTCGTGAAGTTGCAAATTTAGCCGGAACATTAGCTGCTGAATTAGGATTAAATCCAAAATTAGCGAAACGTGCAGGTTTATTACACGATATAGGTAAAGTTCCTGAAGAGGAATCTGAGTTACCTCACGCTATTTTAGGTATGCAATGGGCTGAGAAATATGGTGAACATCCTGATGTAGTTAACGCCATTGGAGCTCACCACGACGAAATTGAGATGACATCGTTATTATCTCCAATTATTCAAGTTGCCGATGCTATTTCGGGTGCTCGTCCAGGAGCAAGAAGACAAGTTGTTGAATCTTACATTCAACGTTTAAAAGATTTAGAAACGACTGCATTAAATTTTGATGGTGTTGAAAAAGCTTACGCTATTCAAGCCGGAAGAGAATTACGTGTAATCGTAGAAAGTGATAAAGTAGATGATGCAAAAGCTGCTGAACTATCATTCTTAATTTCTGATAAAATTCAAAACGAAATGACTTACCCAGGTCAAGTTCGTGTTACAGTAATCCGTGAAACACGTGCTGTAAATATTGCTAGATAAGAAACAAATTATCACCTATATAAACAAGGATCAACGTTAAGTTGGTCCTTTTTTTATGCCTTTAAAATCCCTATTTTCAGTAGGTTGTAGTGCTTATTTAAAGTTAAATTTTAATAAATTTCATTAATTTTATTTTTTGATAACTTGTTATTTTTTAGCTAATTAACAACTTGTTGATAACCTTTTTTAATTTTAATATTCTAAAATTTTTAATTGTAAAATGTTACCCTAAATTTGGGAAAATGGTTGTTGAAAAAGTTGCAATTACACATCTCTTTGTATGAGAGGATTTACGAAATTTAATGATTATAATTTCGATTGAATTTCATTTCAACCAAAAATTGTTAACAGAAATTACTAATATTTAAAGACCAAACACTATGTCTATTTTTGATAAAAGAATCAATTATAAACCATTTGAATATCCAGAGGTTTTAACATTTACAGAAGCAATCCAAAAAGCATATTGGGTACACAGTGAAGTAGATTTTACGTCGGATATTCAAGATTACAGAGCTAACTTAGATGATGTAAAACGTGAAATTCACAAACGTTCAATTTTATCAATTGCTCAAATCGAAGTTAGTGTTAAAGGATTTTGGGGTGATTTATACAAATATTTTCCAAAACCAGAATTAAATGGTCTTGGAGCTACATTTGCTGAAAGTGAATTTAGACACAGTGAAGCTTACTCACGAATTTTAGAAGTTAACGGCTATTTAGACGAATTTACAATAGCTTTAAATCATCCAGTTTTTAAAAGTTATAACGATTTTGTTTCTGGCATTTTAAAAGATGAAGAAAAATCAATTGTAGAAAAATTATTGTTCTTCGCTTTAGTTATTGAGGATAGTTCATTATTTTCAAAATTTGCAAATATTTTATCGTTTACTCGTTTTGAAGGTTTAATGAAAAATACTGCGAATATTATTGCTTGGACTTCTGTAGATGAACAAATTCATGCGAATGCGGGAATTTATTTAATAAATAAAATCAAAGAAGAAGGTTTATTACCAGCATCTTTAGACCAAAATTGGGTTGAAAATGCAGTCTTAGGCTACATTGAACAAGAAAGCTTAATGTTAGATTGGATTTTTGAGGCGGGTGAATTAAATCACTACTCGAAAAATGATTTATTAAATTACATGAAACATCGTTTAGATGAAGCGATTGAAAAAATTGGTTACAATAAAGTTTTTCATATTTCAACTGAACAGTATAAACCAATGGCATGGTTTGAAGAAGAAGTTTTTGCAAATACTTTAGATGATTTCTTTGCTAAACGTCCTGTAGATTATACAAAGCATGACAAAAGTATCTCGGCAGACGATTTATTTTAACATAATTATATAAGCAAAAATTCATAACTTATAAACTTATTAATTCAACACCCAAGAAAACTATATTAACCCTTATACCATGGATAATACACCACAATCACACTTAGATGAATTCACTTTTTTTGAAGGACATGCACCAAAATTATGGTGGAAGAATTCAGAATCTGAACAAATTTTAAATAGAGGATATTTATTAAAAGGAGAAACTGTAGAAGGTGCAATTGATCGTATTACAGCTGCTGCTGCAAAACGTTTATTTAAACCTGAATTACAAGAACCTTTTAAAGAAATGATTGAAAGAGGTTGGATGAGTTTATCTTCTCCAATTTGGGCTAACATGGGAACAGAACGTGGGTTACCAATTTCTTGTTTCAATGTTCATATTCCGGATAGTATAGAAGGGATTACGCACAAATTAGGTGAAGTTATCATGCAAACCAAAATCGGTGGAGGTACTTCTGGTTATTTTGGTGAATTACGCGAGCGCGGTGCTGCAATTACTGATAATGGAAAGAGTAGTGGTGCTGTTTCTTTTATGGAGTTATTTAACTCGGCTATGAATGTGGTATCGCAAGGTTCTACTCGTCGTGGTGCATTTGCGGCTTATTTAGATATTGATCATCCAGATATTGAAGAATTCCTTAAAATTAAATCGATTGGTAGTTCAATTCAGAATTTATTTTATGGGGTATGTGTGCCAGATTATTGGATGCAAGAAATGGTTGATGGTGATCGTGAAAAACGCGAAATTTGGGCTAAAGTTCTTGAATCTCGTCAAGAAAAAGGACTTCCATATATTTTCTTCTCTGACAATGTAAATAAAAATAAACCTCAAGTTTATAAAGATTTAGGAATGCGCATTAATGCATCTAACTTATGTTCAGAGATTATGCTACCATCTTCTGAAAATGAATCTTTTATTTGTTGTTTATCTTCTATGAATTTAGAATTGTATGACGAATGGAAAGATACAGAAGCTGTTAAATTAGCTATTTTCTTCTTAGATGCCGTTTTACAGGAATTTATCGAGAAAACAGAAGGTAATCATTACTTAGCATCAGCAAATAGATTTGCGAAACGTCACCGTGCATTAGGTTTAGGAGTTTTAGGTTGGCATTCATATTTACAACGTTATATGATTCCGTTCGAAGGTATGGAAGCAAAATTACGTACAACTGAAATCTTTAAATATATTCAAGAAAAAGCTGATCGTGCGACTGAAGAATTAGCTCGTATTTACGGTGAGCCTGAAGTTTTAAAAGGTTACGGACGTCGTAATACAACAACTTTAGCTATTGCGCCTACAACATCATCTTCTGCTATTTTAGGTCAAACTTCTCCAGGAATCGAACCATTTGCTTCTAATTATTTTAAAGCTGGTTTATCGAAAGGAAACTTTATGCGTAAAAATAAATACTTAACTAAGTTATTACGCGAAAAAGGGTTAGATAACGAGGATGTTTGGAGAGGAATTATGTTGAACGGAGGTTCTGTACAACATATGACTGAATTAACGCAAGAGGAAAAAGATGTTTTCAAAACATTTAAAGAATTATCTCAATTAGAGATTGTACAACAAGCTGCAATTCGTCAAAAATTCGTAGATCAATCGCAATCTTTAAACTTAAATATACCTGCTGATTTACCTGTTAAAGATGTGAATCGCTTAATGATTGAAGCGTGGCAATTAGGTGTTAAAACATTATACTACCAACGTTCTCAGTCGGTATCAAAAGAATTAGTAACTAATTTAGTTTCTTGTTCTTCTTGTGAGTCTTAATTAAAAATCCATATTAAAATATAGAACTAGAGCGATAATTTTTATCGCTTTAGTTATCTTATTATCTATTCTTTTTTGGGAATGGACAGGGATTTTATACAGTAATTTTAAAAGTTTAATATTAAAAATAAAAAATATCAAAGAAAATATCGAAACAAATTTTAACTTATTTAAGGATTCAAATACACTTTTTGAATTTCTTAAAAATTTTAAATATTTATTGTTAATTTTTTTTCCAAATTTGAAACAATCATATATTTTGAAATCAAAAAAGAAAAATGACAGTAATGAAATTATCCATAATTTTCCAGCAGAAACAATTCACAGATATCTGAAGTCAGTATTATCTTAAAAAGATTCTATTGTAGCTAAATCATTATTTTCAAATAAAACGTTTAAGGATTTGAAAATTACTGAAGAAGATATAAAAAATTGTTTAGATAAGATGGAAAAAGAAAATTTAATTTATTTAAATAAAAACAAAAATTTTAACTATTCCGAATTTCAAATTTTTGCAGCAAATATATTTAATCAAAATATTTAATAAAAAACCCACTCAAACGAGTGGGTTTTTATTTTTTCCATAAAATCGTAAATTGTCATTCATAAACCTAACAATCGGAAATGTATTCACTTCGAGAAATAATTCGTCATTATTATCCAATATCTGAGCAGGCTTTTCAGAAAATAGTAGCATTGGTTAAAATGGTTGAAATGCCAAAAAAGACCATTGTATTTGATCCAAAACAATACGAACCAAAATTTTATTTTATAGCGAAGGGAAGTGCCAGAGTTTATGTTGTTGATGATGATGGTAATGAAGTTTCGTATATCTTATTTTTAGAAAAGGATTATTTACTTTCTTTTGATGGTTATTTACATCAAAAACCATCTTACGAATATATCGAGTTGTTGGAAGATTCAATCTTATATGAATTAAACACAGAGGATTTGAAACACTTGTATGAATCTAATTTAGAATTGGCTAATTTTGGTCGCGTGTTAGCCGATAAGTTTGCATATTACACAGAATCACGTTTCATCGACAGGTTATCATTATCCGCAACTGCTAGATATTTAAAATTAATTGAAACATATCCTGAAATTGTTCAGCGTATTCCTTTAAAGTACATTGCATCATATCTCGGAATTACTCAAGTTTCATTGAGTAGAATTCGTGCAAAAATTTAACATATGTAAAATTTTAGTTTTTAAAAGCATTGTAAATTTGTGAAAAATAATTAGAAAATGAATTGGATAATCTTAATTATCGCAGGACTTTTTGAAGTAGGTTTTACTTCTTGTTTAGGAAAAGCTAAAGAATCTATCGGAAATGAAATGTACGCTTGGTACGGTGGTTTTTTATTGTGTTTGGTGGCAAGTATGTTTTTATTAATGAAAGCTACAGAAACATTACCACTTGGAACTGCATACGCTGTTTGGACAGGAATTGGCGCTGTAGGAACGGTTTTAGTTGGGATTTTTATATTTAAAGAACCAGCGACTTTTTGGAGAATATTTTTTATAATTACGCTAATAGGTTCTATCGTTGGATTAAAAGCTGTATCAGCTCATTAAATAGCAAAAGCCAAGTTTTAACTTGGCTTTTTTATTATCGGGTTATTAATTGTTAATCCAACTTGTAAATGATTTGTTTGCTGATGTTGCACATGTTGCTTCATGAAACCGGCTTCAACAGTGAAGGTTGGCGATAATACATAACCTACATTTACATTAAGTCGATTACGATCAAAATTATTTTGTTTAATTGCATTTAAAAACAATTCGTTTGATGCTTTAATAAACCAAGCATCTTTTTGAAGTGTAGGTTTATTAAGAGGAATTGTAGCTGTTAATTGATATCTAAATCGGAAGTAAATATCATCATTCATCAAACGTTCCTCAAATCTAAAACGATGATTCAATCCAACTTTATTAATTCCATGTTTGGTATTAAATTGTTGGTAGATGCGATGTTCATTAAAAGTGGTATAATCGTCATCTAAAACTGGAATTCTAGTATGTACAAATGCATAACCAAGTAATAAATTGTTATTATTTTCCGTCAAATTATACCCAACGCCACCTCTTAATAACAATTGATTTAGCTGATCTAAATCTTCGTAAGTTCTGTACTGAATATCAGATGAAAAGTTAAATTTCTCATCAATTTTTTGATTAATATTTACTGTTCCCCAATTTCTAAAATCATTATCTTGAGCTTGAGAAAATACTGTAAAAGCTAAGGTAAATAATACTACTAATTTTTTCATCACAATGCATTGACCGTCTAAAATAGAAAAGATTCCCTTTACAAAAGGAAATCTTTATCATCTATAGCTAGATTTAATATTATTTTAAAGCTTCTTTAACTTTTGGAGCGACTTTAGTTCCGAAAATCTCGATCGCTTTCAACATATCTGTATGTCTAGGTGCTCCGACATCCATATGAGCTGAAAAACGAGTTAAACCAAACATATCTTGATATTTTAAGATTCGATCAATTGCAAGATCAGCATCACCAACGACTAAATTACCGTTTTCGCTGCGTCCAAAATCATATTGATCTCTTTTGTAAGGAGGCCAATTTCTAGATTTTCCGATTCGATCCATTTGAGCTGCATAGATTGGGAAATATTCATCAGCAATTTTCTGGTTGTCATCACCAAAGAAAGAGTGCATGTGTACACCAATTTGCATCTTAGCTTCATCGTGTCCGTTGTCCAAATAAGCTTGTTTATACACTTCGAACAAAGGCATAAAATGAGCTGGATCTCCTCCAATAATCGCAAACATAATTGGTAAACCTAATTTTCCTGCTCGTATAACAGACGATGTTGTTCCACCAACAGCTATCCACATCGGAATTTGCTCTTGCACTGGACGAGGATAAATAGTTTGGTTATGAATTGGCATTCTAAAATTACCTCTCCAATTGATTTTTTCGTTATTATTTAAAGTAATTAATAATTTTAATTTTTCATCAAATAGCGCTTCGTAATCTTTTAAATCATAACCATATAAAGGAAATGATTCGATAAAAGAACCTCGGCCAGCCATCAACTCAACTCGTCCGTTTGATAAATTATCAACCATAGAAAAATCTTGAAATAATTTTACAGGATCAGTTGAACTAATGACAGAAACAGCACTTCCTAATTTTATATTTTTAGTAACTGTAGCTGCAGCAGCTAAAACAATTTCTGGTGATGAAACAGCATAATCTGGTCTATGATGTTCTCCAATTCCGAAGAAATCTAATCCAACTTCGTCCATCAATTTAACTTCTTCAATAATTTCTGCAAGTCTTTGTTGTGGTGATTGAATATATCCTGTTTTTTCGTCGATACGAACATCTCCGAACATTCCGATTCCTAATTCCATAGCATCTAATTTTTATAGGACAAATTTACAACTACCGTTCCGAAAATTAATTGATGTATGGTATTGATTGGATTTGGTTAATTCTTCGATAAATTTTGGTCATTTTGAATAACTTTCAGGATCACATAAAATTGATGAGATTTTGAATTAACTTTCCAAATGATAATTATAAAAAAAATGAGTTCAAATTAATTTGAACTCATTTTTAATATTTTAATCACGAAATTATTATCCGTGAATTGCTTCTTTGTTACCGTATGATTGAATCAATTCTCCTTCGAAAGTTAACCATTCATTCCAACGTTTATCTACATCTACATCTGTAGATAATTTACGTGCAAAGTTTAAGAAAGTGGTATAATGATTTGCCTCAGAAACCATTAAATCGTAATAAAATTTTGATAATTCTTCGTCGTTTATATTTTGTGATAAAACGCGGAAACGCTCACAACTTCTAGCTTCAATCATCGCTGCAAATAACAAACGATCAATAAAAGCCATATTTCGAGAACCATCTTTTTTACAAAATTTCATTAATTGACCTACATAATCATCTTTACGTTCACGACCTAAAGTATAACCACGTTGCTGAATAATTTCTACAACCATTTTAAAATGTTGCATTTCTTCAATGGCAATATCAGACATTACTTGAATAAATTCATCATGTTCTGAATTATAAGCAATCATTGTAATTGCATTAGTCGCAGCTTTTTGCTCGCACCAAGCATGATCTGTTAATATTTCTTCTAAATTTCTTTCAGCAATATCGGCCCAACGAGGATCCGTTAATAATTTTAATCCTAACATCAATGATATTTTTTAAACTTTTGCAAAAATAGAACTTTCGTTATAGAATATAAAATTGGTTAAGAATGTTTAACCATTCTAATTTAGATATTTGTTAAAGTGTAAACAAATTGAATGATTTTACCATTTTGTTTTACTTGTACAACACGTTCTATTTGATTAACTAATCCTGTAGGATTAAAAGATTGATTTCCCCAAGCTTTCATTTCGTAATCTGTCCCTGTTTGTTTACTTCTGTAAGAATCAACAGTTTTATGATTCATCATTTTTACAGAATTATCTTCCATTTCAGTACTATACTTTTGTGTAAAGTTAAATCCTGAAATTCCGTCATTTTCAGTATAAACGATTTCATCTTCAGCCGCAGAAAATGTATTTTTCATAGGGTTGAAAAATAAATTCATCATTTGTTCTTTGTCTTTTGTACTAAATTCTTGCCCAAAAAACATATGGATCATTTGTACAAAATATAAAGATGATTTAGATGCTAAATCTTCGTAATTCGTAGTTTCATCTTCGTACATTTTTTGATAAGCAGTAACATAATCTTGTATAACTTCATCATAATTACTTACTTCACCCAAAACGTAATTTTCGTCTGTACGATAGTTAATTTTTATATTTTCGGTAGGAAAAGTATAAGTTTTACCTTCTTCATTATTTTTAAAAAATAACATCGGCTGACTTTCCCATTCGAATAAATTAAAACCTTCACCTACACTATACATAGTCAACTTAATAGGAATATGTTGTTCAATCTCAGTTACAACTTCTTCGCCTTCTTGTACCAATTTTTTCATTGTTAATTGATAATTATAAGGTGTGTCAGTTTTAAATTGAGGTTGTACAGTAACCATATTTCCAGACTTGTTAATCTGTGCTAATGCTGTTGTAGAGAATAACGCGATGGTTAGTAAAGTATATAATTTTTTCATGTTTCAGTTTTGTGATTTTAAAGATATACTAATTATTATTACTTTAAAATATTTAGATAAACGAAATACGATGAATTGATTTAAACAATTTTTTTCTCAACCATTTCTAACATGACGTCAGAAGCGTGTTTAAAAGTTGGTAATTGTTCAGTTAAACTTCCAGCACCTTTTTTATTTACTTTAAAAACTAAATCTTTTTCAGTTGTAAACAATAAAGCACTTTGAAATGGATTTCTGATGTATGAACTTAAAATCAAAAATGTCTGTTCGATACTATGAAAACGTTCAACTTCTTCAGTTTTATAACGGAACGTAAAAGCAAAATCGTACGAATTATCTTCTAAAAGACGTAAGCGAACAAAAATGTTTTTTAAATCAGTATCACCAATTGTTTTGGCCATTGTAAGTTTAGCAAAAGTTCCGCTTTGGATACTTGATTTTACTTGTTCGTAGAACTCTTCAAATTCAGTTTGATAAGACATTGATATAATTTTAGGCTACAAAATTACATTAAAATAGACGATAAGCTATCTACATTAATTAATATTCTGAATAAAGACAGAGAAAGTTTAATTTTGTAGCATGAAGAAAATGCTGATAATAGGATTAGTTTGGCCTGAACCAACATCGTCTGCCGCAGGAACAAGAATGTTACAATTGATTGATTTGTTTCAATCAAAAAATTACGAAATAACTTTTGCTTGCGCAGCTACAAAATCGGACTTCAGTTATCCACTTCAATCTAAAAATGTAAAAGAAGTTGAAATTCAATTAAACAACGAAAGTTTTAATGCATTTGTAAAAGATTTAAATCCCGATTATGTAATGTTTGATCGTTATATGGTCGAGGAACAATACGGTTGGCGAGTTTCAATAGAATGTCCACAGGCTATAAAGATTTTAGATACGGAAGATTTACATTTTTTACGTTATGCAAGACAAGAAGCTGTAAAAAAAGGCGTTGAATTTTCTAATCAACTTTTATACACAGATCATGCAAAGCGTGAAATTGCATCTATTTTACGTTCGGATATTACGTTATTAATTTCTTCAGAAGAAAAAGATTTATTGATTAATCAATTCAACATCAATCCTAGCTTATTGTATTATTTACCATTTATAGAAAATGAAATTTCTTCAGCTAAAATTTCATCATGGAACTCTTTCGAGGATCGAGAGCATTTTATGTTTATTGGTAATTTTATTCATGAACCAAATTGGAATTGTGTACAAGTTCTAAAAAACAGAATTTGGCCGTTAATTAAGAAAGCTTTACCCAAAGCCGAACTTCATATTTATGGTGCGTATGCATCGCAAAAAGTAAATCAGTTACATAATTCGAAAGAACGATTTTTTATTAAAGGTCGTGCCGAAGATGCCCAACAAACGATGGCTGGTTATAAAGTCTTGTTAGCTCCAATTCAGTTTGGTGCTGGAGTTAAAGGGAAATTTATAGATGCTATGCAAACGGGAACACCAAATGTGACAACAAAAGTTGGAGCAGAAGCAATGCAAAACGGATTAGATTGGAATGGATTTATTACTTTTTCTGACGAAGATTTTGCTAATAAAGCAATCAATTTATATCAAAATAAAGAACTTTGGAAATCGGCTCAACATAATGGTGTTAAGATTTTGAATACTAATTATGGAGATGAAGAAATCAAGAATCAATTTTGGGAATATATAAAGGATATCCAAGAGAATTTAGATACGCACAGACAACAAAATTTTTACGGACAAATTTTACAACATCATAGCAATCAAAGTACAAAATATATGTCGCTTTGGATTGAACAAAAGAATAAAAACAACTCAAATTAGAAATGTTTACATTCTATAAAATTTAAAAATTTCATCAACATTAATTCATAAAAAAAGCATCTTGATTTTTCAAGATGCTTTTATATTATTTAGAATTTTATAATTTCTTATTTAGAAGAACAAGAATTTGATTGAGCCGAACAAGCTGTTGTTCCTTCAACTAATTTTACCCCTTCAACATCTTTTATTTTTCCAAAACCACCTGCTACATCAATTAAGTTTTCGTAACCACGAGCACGTAAAATCGAAGCAAATATCATTGAACGGTATCCACCAGCACAATGAACTAAATATGTTTCTTCTGGATCAATTAATTTCATTGATTCGTTGATGAAATCTAATGGAGCAGTAATTGCACCTTCAACATGACCTGCAGCAAATTCTCCTGGTTTACGAACGTCTAAAACTTTTAATTCAGTTTCGTCAACTAATTCAACAAATTCTTCTGGAGAAACAGATACAATTTCATCAAAATCTTTTTTAGCTTCAACCCAAGCTTCAAAACCACCTTGTAAATATCCGATGGTATTGTCGTATCCAACACGAGCTAAACGAGTTATAGCTTCTTGTTCTACACCTTCTTCAGCAACGATTAAAATTGGTTGTTTAATATCTGTAATTAAAGTTCCAACCCAAGGAGCAAATTGTCCTTTGATACCAATACTGATTGATCCTGGAATAAATCCAGATGCGAATGTTTGAGGATCACGAACATCTAAAATTAATGCTCCAGTTTCTTCAGCAACCTGAACAAATTCATTTGGAGATAAAGCACGAGAACCTCTTGCTTTTACAACATCTAAAGATTCGTATCCACTTTTGTTTAACATTACGTTTTCTGGGAAATAGAATGGAGGAGGCATTAATCCTGAAGTTAATTCTTTAATGAATTCTTCTTTTGTCATGTTTGGATTTAATGCATAATTTACTTCTTTTTGATGTCCTAAGGTATCAAAAGTTTCTTTACTCATATTTTTACCACAAGCCGATCCAGCTCCATGCGCAGGATAAACGATTACATCGTCTGCAAGAGGCATAATTTTATTGCGTAAAGAATCAAATAAATAGCCAGCTAATATTTCTTGCGTTAATTCTGAATCTAATTTTTGTGCTAAATCTGGACGACCAACATCACCAATAAATAAAGTATCTCCGGTAAAAATCATTTTGTCTACACCATTTTCATCTTTCAATAAATAGGTTGTAGATTCCATTGTATGTCCAGGCGTATGGATTGCAGTAATTGTAATATTTCCTAACTGAAAAACTTCACCATCAGTAGCAATATGCGCATCGAAAGCAGGTGTTGCTGTTGGACCATATACGATAGTTGCACCCGTTTTTTGAGCTAAATCGATGTGACCAGAAACGAAATCTGCATGAAAATGTGTTTCAAAAATATATTTAATTTTTGCACCGTTTTTTTCTGCTTGATCAACATAAGATTGGGTTTCTCTCAGGGGATCTATAATAGCAACTTCTCCGTTACTTTCTATATAATATGCTCCTTGAGCTAAACATCCAGTATATATTTGTTCAACTTTCATCTTTATTTATTTTATAAGTGTAAAATTACGAATTTAATTATTAGTGATTTGTAAGTTATGTTACAAAAGCATTTATAGTGAGATATAAAAACCTTATTTTAATTGAAAATAAAATAGTTATAACTTAGGTTTGAAATGAATAAAAAGTTCAGATCCTAATCGTGGTTTGATAGAATTATAACAATCATCTAAAACTTTGATTTCAAATTGATCTGAAAATAAGGTAATATATTCTTCCTTCGTGCCTCCGAATGGTGGAAATGGATTACCAAATATCTTATTAAATAATACGCCGACTAATTTTCCTGTAGGTTTTACAATTTCTTTCATTTTTAAAACGTAATCAGGCCTTAACGATGGATCTAACGCACAAAAAAATGTTTGTTCCAATACTAAGTCAAATGAATCATTGTAGGTAAAAAAATCTTGATTATAAATTTTAATTTCTGGATTGTTTTTAAATTTTTCTTGTAAATCTTTCACTAAGACATCAGAAATATCGATTAAAGTAATGTTGGTAAAACCTTTTTTTAGAAGATATTCAGCTTCATAAGCGTTACCACAACCAGGTATCAAAATTTTGATATTTTTATCATCTAATTGATCAATGTATTTTTCCAACGGAGTTGATGGACCTTTTAAATCCCAACCTATTTGATTGGTTTCATATTTATCATTCCAAAATGAAGCATTAAGACACATAATTATCCAATTATAAATTCTTCAATAAAAATAAATATAGCCATAGCTATAATAAAATAAGCGAATATTCTCTTTAATAATTTAACAGGTAAATATCGATTGATATACGTTCCGACGATAATTCCAATCATAGCAATAGCAACAAATACACCTAAAAAATTCCAGTTGATGTCCGTTTTTGTTGCGTCGCCAAGGAAAAATCCTGTTAAAGAATTTATAGCAATGATGACTAAGGAGGTTGCCGAAGCTTTCTTCATGTCTAATTGTGCTATAACCATTAATGCTGGAACGATTAAAAATCCTCCACCAGCTCCAACTAATCCAGTTAAAGCACCGATAAAAAATCCTTCTGATAATATTAATGGATGGAAATTTCCTAAATCATTTGAACGTTTTTTTTCTTTTTTGTCAGACAACATAGATATTGCCGCTAAAATCATTAACGCTGCAAAAAGACCAAACATGCCCATTCGTCTGGTAAATTCAAATGTATTTATATTGAAGAGAATATCGGGAAGTGCCGGAACAACAAAAGCTCTTGTGACTGTAATTCCTATAACCGCAGGTAGACCAAAATTTAATACGGCCTTCCAATCAACCATTTTATTTGTAGCTTGTTTAAAACCACCGATTAATCCAGTTGAGCCAACAATAAATAAAGAATATGCAGTTGCTATTTTTTCATCAAAATGAAAAATATAAGCCAATATGGGAACGGCCAATATTGAGCCACCGCCACCAAGTACGCCCATAATTAAGCCAATAAAAAAAGCGCCAATATATCCGAAAATTTCAATCCACTGCATTTCTAATATTTATTGTAAAATTCTCAATTTGAATTTAATCAAACAGTAACTTTTGTTACAAATAGTAATTTTAAAGTTTTAGTTAATAATTACACTATTATATTGAATAGTCAGTTACAAATCTATCTTTATTTATTCTTTTTAGATGAATTAATTTTATTATAAAAAAGTCGTATTTTATTGAAAATATGCTCTATAAGTATAGTAGGAATTATAGAGAATAGTTTTTTTTGCTAAAAATATTTATATCTTGGTGTAACAAATTAGACTTTTTAACGTCTAACATTACAAGATACTAAAATATAAACGCTCAATGAAAAAATTACTTCTGTCTTTACTATTTACCGGAGGACTGGTATTTGGACAAAAAATAGAATTCGAAGAATATAAACTTCCGAATGGATTACATGTTATTTTACATCAAGATAATTCTGCTCCTGTTGTTACAACTGGTGTTATGTACCACGTAGGATCAAAAGATGAGCAAGTTGGAAAAACAGGATTTGCACACTTTTTTGAACATTTATTATTCGAAGGAACAACAAACATCCAAAGAGGAGAGTGGTTCAAGATTGTTTCATCACACGGAGGTTCAAATAATGCGAACACAACTACTGATAGAACATATTATTACGAAACTTTCCCATCGAATAACTTAGAATTAGGTTTATGGATGGAATCTGATCGTTTATATCAACCAATTATCAATCAAATTGGTGTTGATACACAAAAAGAGGTTGTTAAAGAAGAAAAACGTTCTCGTTTAGATAATCAACCTTATGGAAAATTCTCTTACGGAGAAGCAGTAAACCCTCACGTATTCAAAAATCATCCATATAAATGGTCTGTAATCGGATCTTTTGAAGATTTAAGTAGTGCAACTTTAGAAGATTTTCAACACTTTAGCAAAAAATATTATGTACCAAACAATGCGGTATTAGTTGTTGCTGGAGATTTTAGAAAAGAAGAAGCAAAAGGAATGATAGAGAAATATTTCGCTAAAATTCCACGTGGAAATGATGTTGTAAAGTCTTTTCCTAAAGAAGCTGAACAAAAAACTGAAGTTCGCGCAACAGAATATGACGCAAATATCCAAATTCCTTTATTTGCAGTTAATTACCGTACACCAGGAAATAAATCTAAAGATGCTTACGCATTAAGCATGTTATCAGATTATTTATCAGGTGGTAAAAGTTCTATTTTATATAAAAAATATGTAGATGAGCGTAAGGAAGCTTTACAAATTTTTGCGTTCAACCGCGGAATGGAAGATTACGGAATCTACACAATCGGAATTTTACCACAAGGTGACGTACCATTTGAAAAATTAGAAAAAGATTTACAAGAAGATATTGAAAAGGTTCAAAAAGAATTAATTTCAGAATCTGATTACCAAAAAATCTTAAACGGAATTGAAAATAATTTCGTGGCTTCTAAATCAGGAGTTCAAAATATTGCACATGCTTTGGCTGATGCATATATGTTAGGTGGAAATACAAATTTAGTGAATGAAGAATTAGACATCTATCGTTCAATCACACGTGAAGACATTAAAAATGTTGCTAACAAGTATTTAAACAAACACCAAAGAATTATTATTAACTACTTACCAGAATCTGCAAAAGAATCGAAATAAGTATTAAATCCCTGAATTTAGAATTATGAAAACGAAAATATTAACTCTTGCTTTTGCATTTTTTGCAATTTCGTTACAAGCACAACAAGTTATTCCAATGCCAAAACCAGGTCCAGCACCTACAATTAACATTGGAAAACCAAACGAATTTAAATTAGAGAACGGATTAACAGTTATCGTAGTAGAAAATCACAAATTACCACGTGTATCTGCAACGTTAACTATCGATAATCCACCTTTTGCTTTAGGAGCGAAAAAAGGTACAGAATCTCTTTTAAGTGAAATGTTAGGTACAGGAACTAAAAACATTTCTAAAGAAGAATTTAATGAGCGTATTGAATTTTTAGGTGCGAATGTTAGATTATGGGAAAGTGGAGCTTCTGCTAGTTCATTAAAAAAATATTTCACGGAAGTTTTCGGTTTTATGGCTGATGGAGCTTTAAATCCAAATTTTACTGAAGCAGAATTTGAAGCTGTAAAAGCACGTTATATTGAAGGTTTAAAATCTGATGAAAAATCAGTTGAATCTGCTGCTGCGCGTGTTCGTGATATTTTAATCTACGGTAAAAATCATCCGTTTGCTGAATACGATACACAAGAGCAAATTGAGAAAATTACTTTAGCTGACGTTCAAGAATATTATAATAAATACTACAAACCAAATAATGCATATTTAATTGTAGTAGGTGATATTACGACGAAAGAAGTTAAAAAATTATCTAAAAAATTATTCAAAAACTGGAAAGCTGGAGATTTAAACATTACTGCATTACCAGCTGTTGCAGAAGTTAAGAAAACACAGGTTGATATTATCGATATGCCAAATGCAGTACAATCTGTAGTTGGATTAGGATATCCTGTTAATTTAACTAAAAACGATCCAGATTACTACGCAGTTCAGGTAGCTTCATCTATTTTAGGAGGAGATTTCAATTCGAAACTGAACATGAATTTACGTGAAGCGAATGGTTGGACTTACGGTGCTCGTGGTGGTGTTAATGATTCACGTTACGTAGGTACTTTCACAACAAACGCAACTGTACGTAATGATGTGACGGATGGAGCTGTAAAAGAAACATTGAAAGAAGTTCGTTCAATGACAACAGATAAAATTGATGCAAAACAATTAGAAGATGTTAAAGCGAAATTTTTAGGAAACTTTATCTTAACATTAGAGCGTCCACAAACAATCGCTAATCAAGCATTAACAACTAAGACAAATAAATTATCTCCGTCGTTCTATTCAGATTATATTAAGAATATTAATGCGGTTACAGTTGATGATGTTTTACGAGTTTCTAAAAAATATTTCCGTCCAGATCAAGCCAAAATTATTGTTACAGGAAAAGCTGAACAAATTGGAGATGGACTAGAAGCATTAGGTTACCCTGTTACATATTACGATAAATATGGAAATAAGACAGCTAAACCAGCTCCTTCAGCTAAAAAATCAGATAAAACGGTTCAACAAGTTACTGATGCTTACATAGCTGCTGTTGGTGGAAAAGAAAAAGTTGCTAAAATTTTTACTTTAAAACAAACAGGTGCTGTCGAAATCCAAGGAATGAAAGGAGAATATGTAAATTATGCAAAAACTCCTAACAAAACTTCTGTTGTTATGAAAATCATGGGAATGGAAATTGTTCAAACATTTGATGGAGAGAAGGCATTTGCTAAACAAGGTGCTAACAAAGCTGAGGTTACAGATGGTTTACCTCAATTAAAAATCACAAACACGTTATTTTTACCTTTATCAGAAGGATATAAATCGGCCGAAATTCAAGGTGAAGTAACTGAAAATGGTAAAAAGTACACAAAAGTTTATGTAAAAGATTTACGTCGTACAGATTATTATGATGTTGCAACTGGATTATTAGCAAAGTCTGAAATTACTCAGGATACACCAATGGGACAGATGAATATGGTAACAACTTTTGATGCGTACAAAGAATTTGAAGGATTAAAATTCCCAACAATTTTATCAAACGAAGTTGGTCCACAAAAAGTCAATGTAACAGTGGATAAAGTGGAAGTAAACAAAAACGTTTCTGACGCTGATTTTAAATAAGTATACATTCTTTTTAATTATAATAAAGGCATCTCGGATTTTTTTCGAGGTACCTTTTTTTATACCAATAATTTAAATTTTACGAATGATAATTTATATCATTTAAATAATGAAAGGCGAATAATTTGATAAAATAAGACTATGTGGAGATATAAGAGGATTTAAAAAACTAAAAAATTCTTTTTAAAATCGAATTAATCTTATTTTTGGTAAAATTTAAAATAACAATGGCTACAATAAACTGGCAAACTGTAAAAGAATACGAGGATATCACGTTCAAAAAATGTGATGGTGTAATGCGTATTGCTTTCAATCGTCCGGAAGTTAGAAATGCTTTCCGTCCAAAAACTGTTTTCGAATTATTAGATGCTTTTCAATTAGCAGAAGAAGACCGTGAAGTTGGTGTAATCTTATTAACTGGTGAAGGACCATCGGCAAAAGATGGTGGTTGGGCATTTTGTTCTGGTGGAGACCAACGTGTTCGTGGAGCAAAAGGTTACGAAGGGCAAGACGGTGTAGGTCGTTTAAATATTTTAGAAGTTCAACGTTTAATTCGTTTCTCAACGAAAGTTGTCGTAGCGGTTGTTAATGGTTGGGCAGTTGGTGGAGGTCACTCATTACATGTGGTTTGTGATATGACATTAGCATCTAAAGAACACGCAATTTTCAAACAAACGGATGCGGATGTTGCTTCGTTTGATGGTGGATACGGTTCTGCTTATTTAGCAAAACAAGTAGGTCAAAAACGTGCGCGTGAGATTTTCTTTTTAGGATTAAATTATTCTGCTCAAGAAGCGTATGATATGGGAATGGTGAATTTAGTTGTTCCTCACGACGAATTAGAGCAAGTTGCTTTTGATTGGGCTCAAGAAATTTTAACTAAATCGCCAACAGCGATTAAAATGTTGAAATATGCGTTTAATTTAGTAGACGATGGTTTAGTTGGACAACAAATTTTCGCTGGAGAAACAACTCGTTTCGCTTACGGAACCGAAGAAGCTGTGGAAGGTCGTAACGCTTTTTTAGAGAAACGTCCAAGAGACTTTTCTAAATTCCGTTAATCAGAATTTAGTTTTATTAAATATAGAAGCGAAACCGATGAGGTTTCGCTTTTTTATTTTATGAATTTCAATTTTTTAAAAATATAAGCGAATGGTGAAGAGTATAAATCTTATTAATAACCATATTTTACAATTCCCAATGTTTGTAAATTTTCTTCAATTCTTTGAATGAATTTAATCTAATTATCTTCGCATTAGATTCTTCAGTAAGTTTTTTGTAGATTTCTCTGTTTTTTGGCGCAGTAAATAAGGTGTAATGAATGTGATCAAAATTGATTAAATCTTCAGATCCTTCTAATTTCCCGGGACGATAAGGATTATTTTTTAGCGTTCTTTTTATATAACGAAATACCGAACCCCATTTACTAAAGTCTAACCAAATAATTGTTGTAGCCTGGCTAAATCGTTCTTGCATCAATCTATTATAATTTCCTTCAATAATCCATTCCTGATTATTTAATAAAATTTGCTGATGTTTTACTGTGAATATTTCAGGATCTTGTTCTTTCCAATTTGTGAATGGAATATGTGCTATTTGATCTAGATGAAAAACTTTTATTTTTAATTTTTTACTTAAAGCTTGAGCTAAGGTTGATTTTCCGCCAGCACTTAATCCAATGATGCAAATCCGTTTACCTAAATTTTCAAGAGGTTCCATTTCTATTTTTTACTCGATTTACAATATATATCAATTGGTTTTATTATTGTAGATTATATTTTTATAATGAATTTGATTTTGAAATTTTCTTACGTTTCGGCTCAATTATAAATTTAGTTTTTAAAAAGATCAGAAATAGGGTGAAAGAGAACAAAAATCTCGTCCGGATTATATTTAAAATTCAAATCCGAATTGATGAAAATTTCTTTATTCAAATCTAAAATTATTTTCAAATCATTATCCTTTGGTAATATAAGTCTATGATTTCTTTGTGTAATATTTTCTAACTGAGGAAAAATAATCGAGTCATATTGATTCTTTTTTAAATAAATATTTCCTTGATTAGTAGCTATAATTTTTTGCGTTTGATTGGATTTAAATTTAATTTTTAAACCTTCAATAGGTTTTCCAATTTTATCTAAAACTTGAATCCTAAGATCATCATTTTTAGAATTTTTTATATTATAGTTTAAAAATAGATTTTGATTTTTTAGTGAAGTTGGATTAAAAAATGTTGAATCGTTTATTTACGAAATATTACCAATTGTAAATGAAATTTCTTTAGCCGAATTTTCTGTGATTTTGGTGTAAGTTGAATCACTGTTTATGTAAAATATTTCTGAATCATTACTTGAAAGTTGTGATACATCAGAAATTTTATACTTCATATTTTTAAAGTTTTTATCAAAATTATTTTTGTCAAATTTATCAGTACAGCTATAAATCAACATTAAAAATGTAAATAGTTGAAGCGTTCTTTTTAACATGAATATTTTTTACTCGATTTACAAAAATTATCAAATGATATGATTTTAATAGACATAACCATGTAAATTTACTAAGATTTTATTTATAACATGAACCTAGATCAGAAAGTTTCTTCCGTTTGGAAAAACAAGGAATTTATACCCTTTATTTTTTTACGTTTCTCTTTGATATTTGCCTTATTTATTCAAAGTACTTCGGTAGCTTACGAAATTTTTAAAGTCACGCAAAAGGAAATTTATTTGGGATTAATTGGATTGTTTGAATTTGCTCCAATTTTGCTGACAGCATTTTATGCAGGGCAATTGGTTGATAAATTAGACAAAAGAAAAATCTTAATGATTTGTATTTCATGTTACATGGTAACTTCTTTTGTTTTGATGTTTGTAAACTTAGAATCTGTACGAGAATCAGTCGGAATTCCAGTTTATTTGGGAGTTTGTTATTTTGCATTTTTTATTTTAGGATTAACACGCGCATTTAGTGGACCATCCTTATTTGCCTTATTAGCGTTAGTTGTAAAAAAAGAAAATTACGAAAAAGCAATTCCATTATCTTCATCAGCTTTTATGATTGGTTCAGTTTTAGGACCGTTAGCAGGCGGATTAATATTAGCACAATTTGGTATTGAAGCTGCTTTAATTACTGCTTTCGCGATCATGTGTATTTCGATGGTAATGATTGTATTAATTTCATCTAAACCACCAGAAATTTCCGAAGCCGAATCATCAGAATCAGCCTTAAAACGTATCAAAGAAGGTTTGAAATTTATTTGGGCAACTCCTATAATTTTGGCTGTATTAAGTTTGGATATGTTTGCGGTTTTCTTTGGAGGAGCCGAATCACTATTACCTGCTTTCGTAGAAAAAGTTTTAAAACAAGGGCCAGAAACGTTTGGATTTTTACGATCAGCGCACGGAATTGGATCTTTAATTATGATGTTTTTCCTTTCTTCATTACCGTTATTAAGAGACAATGTTGGACCAAAATTATTAGGTGCAGTTGCATTATTTGGTTTATGTATTATCAGTTTCGGATTGACTAAAAATGTATATTTATGTTTTGCAATTTTATTGTTTGCAGGTGCTTTTGATGCAGTTTCAATGGTGATTCGTCAAAGTATTTTACAAATTAAAACACCAGAAAATTTAAAAGGTCGTGTTTCTTCTGTTAATTCTATTTTTGTCAGTTCATCCAACGAATTAGGTGCTTTAGAAAGTGGTATAGCCGCTACATTTTTAGGATTAGTTCCAGCCATTATTTTTGGCGGATCAATGACAATCATTACAGTTGTTATAATTGCTCTTTTAATTAAACCAATACGCAATGTTGAATTAAATTAGTTTTTATAATTTTACTTGATTTTCAACTAAAATTAAATGATTAAAAAATTACTATCTATTACAACACTAACTTTAGGTGTTCTGACTTTTGCACAATCTATAGAATTTGGGCCAACTATTGGTTATCGTTCAAATAATATTGTGGATCGTAAATCTGATAAAAAACGTGCAGTTATTGGTGACGCAACTTGGAATGTAGAATATGGTGCGCAAGCGGTTTATAATTTTAAAAAACCAAGCGATGAAATGAATGTTCGCTTAACTGCTTTTTATAACAATCAACAAAGAGGATCTGTAAGTGAACGATATAAATCCAATGAATATAAAATTGAGGCCAATGGTGTAGGTTTAATTGTAGGAATTGCAAGAGAATTTTCACCCAAATGGATTATTACAATGGGTGTTGGTTTAGGTTACAATAAATTAGATTCAAAGAATTTTTACAAGGGAGATCAAGATCCAATGATTGCTTTTCCAGATTTAAATGAACCAATTGAAGTTCGTGAGAACGAAACAAATTTTATTTATCATATAGGAATAGAACGTGTATTAATTCCTAATAAATTATTAGCAATTGTAGATTTTCATGGTGATGCAAGTATTTCTAAAATGAATACAAATTATGGTTCTTACGGAAATCAAGGTTTAGGTTTTGGAATAGGTTTAAGATATATGTTTGATTTAACAAAACAAGAACAATAAATAGTTGGAAGCGAATCTAAGATTCGCTTTTTTTATATCTTACCATAAATTACACAAGATGAGAATGAAATTTATGTTTTTATGTGGTCTATTTTTATTTTTTTCCTGTAAACGAGAGTTAACACAGGAAGAAAAGCATAAAATTGCCCAAGATTCAATCTATGCTATTTGGATGGCAATGGGGATGAATTCGGATTCTACTTTTTCAATCACAAAATATCAAAAAGATCTTTTGAATTATGAAAAAGAAAATGATTTAGTAGATCCATTTCTGCATGATTTTGATGATTACACACTTTTATTTTATACAAATGATGAGGTTTTTTATTATGAAAATCCTATGAAAGGATTTTGGTTGTGTGGAACAGCTTCGATTGAATTAAGAAATAAAAAAATGATTGCAGAATTACACGAAGTTCAGAAACAAGATTTAAAGAAAATTGATTCAGATACCTTAATTCAGTATATAAAAAAGATTGATTTCAAGAAAGATTCAGATACAAGTTTAGTGTTAGCAATTGAACCAGATAATTTAAAATCTAAATCATTTTTAACTCTAAGAAAATTTCTATTAGTAAATTCTTATAAATTCATCATTCGACCAATATCTACCCGAGAAAGATTAGTTACGAATGCATTTATCAATAATTCGTCAGAAGATTTTTCTAAACTAAATTGGGATAGTATATACAAAGTTGATTATAAAAGTTTTCATCCTTATGAATACTGAATTGAATGTTTGGTTTAAAAGAATTACCTACGCTGTAATTATACTTTTTATTGGAGGATTTATTTTGGCTTATTTGACTAATGATTTACGTTATTCAAATTTAAGATGGATGTATATAGCAGGAAGAATGATTTATTCTTAGTATTATAATCGGCCTTTTAAATTCTATATTTATAGCTTTTGTGTCTAATGCAAGTTTAAAACTAAAATTAAGCTACTTCTTTCTATCACTTTTACCACTTATTATATTTCTTATTCTTACAATAAGCATATTTTAGGATAAAATTTAAAGATGATTATTAGTCAATTACAAAGTCAATCCCTTTAAATCATCAACAGTTCCGTTGTAAATATTAATATCAACCTTTTCTTTAGTTCCTTTAATTTGTCCTTTCTCGGTAAATTGCCAAAAATTCCAATGAGGTTTCATTTCTTCGACAAAGAAATTATAATTAGCAATCCAAATGGTATAACCTTCAAAATGGGAACGTAAAAAATCTTCGTAATATTTGTCGGAAGTGTAAATGATAGGCTGAATACCATAATGATCTTCGATTATCGTACACCAATTTTTTAAACCTTCAACCAAACGTTCCATCGATTGTGTACGAGGCATAGTTTCTATATCTAAAACTGGAGGTAAATCGCCAGATTCTAATTCTACATTCTGAATAAAATTTTGAGCTTGAGCTGTTGAATTTTCATCCGGACGATAAAAGTGATAAGCGCCACGAATAAAATCATTTTGTTTGGCACCTTCCCAATTTTCGTCAAATCGGTTATCCGTATTGATTGCACCCATTGTAGAACGTATATAAACGAAATTTATAGGATAAATATCGTAAATCATGTTCATTTCAGACCAATTGATTTCCCCTTGGTACTGAGAAACGTCTAGTCCGAAAGTCTTCAAATAATAACGATCCATCACTTCGATATTGCGAATATCGTACTTTACTAATTTTATATTATTATCTCCGTTTTCGCCTTTTAGTTTACGTTCGGCAACTTTCCACCAATAGTTAATTCCATGTCGATAATGATAATTAAAAGCAATGAATACAAAAGTTATAATTCCGAAAAATATTAATTTATACGGAATTTTTTTTTCTTGATTTTTCTTTGTCGACTTTTTAGGCATTATCATTTAATTCGTTAGAGATACAATAATACTAAGAAAAGATTTACGTTAAAAACGAATTCTTATTTATCTTTGTTCATTATGAAAAAATGGATTCTTGCCGCGCGTTTGCGTACCTTACCACTTTCTTTAAGTGGTTTAATTTTAGCAGGTTTTATTGCGAAATTCCAAGGTTATTATCAACACGATATATTCTTTTTATCGCTTTTAACGACATTAGCATTTCAGGTTTTATCTAATTTTGCGAATGATTACGGAGATGGCGTAAAAGGGACTGATGACAATAGAGAAGGAGAGCAGAGAGCAGTTGCTTCTGGATTAATTTCGCAGAAAGAAATGAAAACAGCAATAGGTATTATGGTTGTGTTTTCATTGATCTGTATCGCTGCTTTGTTATACGTTTCCTTTATCCCAAATCATATCGACTATTTGGTTATTTTTGTTGGTTTGGGTGTAGCATCTATTTTAGCTGCAATGTTCTATACAATGGGTAAAAAACCTTACGGCTACATTGGTTTAGGAGATTTGTTTGTATTTATCTTCTTTGGATTAATTGCAGTTTTAGGAGGAGAATTTCTTTATTCAAAATCTTTTAATTGGTGGAATGTTTTACCAGCAGCATCAATGGGATTTTGGAGTATGGCAGTTCTTAACCTGAATAATATGAGAGATGTAGAGAATGATGTAAAGAATAATAAAATTACAGTAGCTTCAAAATTAGGATTTGAAAAAAGTAAAATCTATCAATTAGTTTTGATGACTTTACCATTTATTTTATCATCAATTTACGTGTTAAATTTGCCAGGTAAAGAAGGAAAGTTATCAGTTTTAATGTTTTTGATATTAATTTTCTTAGCGAATTCGGTACGTCGTGAAATTTATAAGGTGAAAGAACCAAAAGAATATGATCAATTTTTAAAACCTGTATCAATGATGGCTTTATTTTTCGCCATTTTATTAGGTTATGGATTAATTGGTTTTGGTTTTATCGACACTTTAATTCAATAAAAAAACAAATCATAAAATATGAAAGTACAATACTTAGGACACGCTTCCCTATTAATCGAAGCGAATGGAAAATCTATTGTAGTTGATCCATTTATTACACCAAACGAGTTAGCAAAAAACATTGATTTTGCGAATTTAAAAGCAGATTATATCGTAATTACACATGCTCATCAAGATCATGTATATGATGTTGAAGAATTGGCAAAAAGAACAGGAGCTTTAATTATTTCCAATGCAGAAATTGCTGGTTACTACGATGCAAAAGGTTTCAATACACATGGAATGAATACGGGTGGAGTTTATGAATTTGATTTTGGTAAGATAAAATCAACTATCGCATTTCATTCTTCTTCTTTTGCTGATGGAACTTACGGTGGTGATCCAAACGGATACATTATCGAAGCGGAAGGGAAACGCATTTATATTGCCGGAGATACTGCATTAACGTATGAAATGAAGTTGATTCCGGAAATGGTTGGAGAAATTAATTTAGCTGTTTTACCAATTGGTGATAATTTTACAATGGGTGCGAAAGATGCTTCTATTGCGGCTGAATTTGTACAAGCAACAAAAATATTAGGTTATCACTTTGATACTTTTCCTCCAATCAAAATTGATAAAGGAATTGCAAAATCAATTTTCTTTAATAAAAATATCGAATTAGTTTTATTAGAAATCGGAGAAGACTTAACAGTGTAATCTGAAGATAAAGAATAAAAAAATCCAGTTAGTTTACTAACTGGATTTTTTATTTTATTGAAATGCTCCTATTGTAGGATTTGTACCTCTTGGAATTCCGTAATAATCTGTCGGATATTGTTGTGCAATACTAACTTTTCCTGCATTTAACGCGGGAGAGTTTTCACCAACTTTTAATTTATTAGAAGTGTATCTTCCATCTATAAATAAAGGATCGCCAACGATAGAATTTGTGAAACCAGCAGCAGTTAAAACATTCAACTCAGCAGTATTTATATTCTTAAATAGATTGGTATCAAAATTTATATTAAATGCTGCACCATCTTTTCTGTCTAAATAAATAGCATTTGGAGTTCTTTGATTATAAAAAATACAGTTTGCAAATGTCGCTTGCGTTAATGCATTAGTCGTTTCACGAATGTAATTACTTAAGTATAAACTATAAGCTGGACCTGCCGTACCAATCATATTAAAATAATTAGCAAAAGTAGAGTGGTAGAATGAGTAATCTCCACCATTTTCAACAGCGAATGCTGCTAAATTTGCATTATTTACAATTAAATTATAACCATTAATTTTCGCGTTAGAAGCTAATATTCCGTACGATTGATTATTTACAACAAATGAATTATTAATAGTTAATTGACTTTCATTTACATGTAAACCAGTATCAGCACCAATAATTTTAGCATAATTGATGTTAGAAATACTATTTGGTTTTAATTCAATTTTATTCCATTGATTAGGTAACGAATCATACTTTGTATCATGGCGTGATGATCTAAATTTAACTTCATTTCCTAAAGATCCATTCACATTTAATGATGCATTATTATCAATAGTTAAACTTGCACCTCTTTTAAAATACACTTTTGTACCAGCATCTATGGTAAGATTGTTTGTAATTGTAAGGTTACCATCAATTACGTGCGCCTCGTTCGCATTCCAATTTGCAGAACTTAACGTAGCATTCGCAGGATGGATTTGAGCTTTTTCAATCCAAGATATTAATTTTACGTGCTGTTGATTTTGTGTTGTTTCAACTAAAATTTCATCATCATAAAATGGATTAACAGGAGCTTCATCAGCTTCAATCTCTACAAAAACGAATAAACTATCATTTTTGCGAATCGGCACATTTGTAAAATTTGTACCAGCTTGTCCATCTACATTGATGTTGAAATAAGAATTTTCACCTTTTGCTAATGCAATACGTGGAATGACCAAATCTTTGTCGTCTGGATTATATATTTTTAAAACGTAAGTTTCAGATTTTGAATGGTTATAAACCGTATCTACCGAAATAGTATCTGTATTAAAACGAAGTTCTGAAGAAATTGGTTCGAAATCGAAATCTTCCCTACATGATTGGAAAGCGACTAAAGAACCAATACCTAAACCAACTATCAAGGTTTTTATATTCATAGATTAGATATTATGTCTTTATAATAAACTACTAAAATATCAATTTATTATAAATTTTAGGTCAATATAGATTATATATTTATAAAGTTATTTGTTTTCTTGCCTCTAAAAATCACGGGATGAAAAGGTTGATAAAAAAATGCTTAAAATTTATTTTTACACTTGTATAATGAAAGTCGATTTTATATATTTGCACCAGTAAAATAAATAATTAACGCAAACTTGATTATCAAAGTATTATTTTAAAGACCATTACACACATTACACTCGAAATAATATTTTGTAAAGCGAATTGTTTAAGAATTTAAAAATAAATTGATGTTACTCTTGTTTGATTTATTTTTTGTCTTATCTTTGCGCCCGATTAAGTTTAGAAAGAAGATTTTAAAATGAAAAAAGATATCCACCCAACTAATTACCGTTTAGTAGCATTCAAAGATATGTCTAACGAAGATGTATTCATCTCTAGATCTACAGCTGATACAAAAGACACTATCGAAATCGAAGGAGTAGAGTACCCATTATTTAAATTAGAGATCTCTTCAACTTCTCACCCTTTCTACACAGGTAAATCTAAATTAGTTGATACTGCAGGACGTATCGACAAATTCAAAACAAAATACGCTAAAAGAGCTAAATAATTATAGCAATAAAAATATTAAGCAGTTTTGCTTAATTAATTACTATTGTTATATTAAGATAGAAAAAACCTACAAGATACTTGTAGGTTTTTTTATTGTTTAATATATCGATTCTCGTTACATTTGCTAAACATTAATTTATAAAGCAAACAACATACAATGTCTTTATTTGACAATACTGAACACGCGTTCAGCTCTAAATCAGATGCTGAATTAAAAAAAGCGCATTACCTATTTCAATTAATCGGAAGTCCTTCCCTAACGAATTTAGGTACGTTATTTTTTAAGTTACCATTTGCAGTTAATTTACCTTTAGTAAAACCTGCAATTCGCGAAACGATTTATAAACAATTTGTAGGTGGTGAAACTGCCGAACAAGGGGTTAAAGTTGCTAAAGATTTATATAAATACGGTGTAAGTTCTATCCTTGATTATTCTGTAGAAGGACAAACTGAGGAAAGTGAATTTGATCACGTAAAAGATGTAATGTTACACTTAGTTGCTTTAGCTAAAAATAATCCAGAAATTCCTTTTGTTGTATTTAAACCTACTGCTTTTGGAAGAATTGAATTATTTGAAAAAGTTGGTAAAAAACAAGATTTAACTGAAGACGAACAAAAGCGTTGGCAAAATGTTCGCTCTCGTTTTGATGTGGTTTGTAAAGCAGGTTTTGATGCTGATGTTAACATCATGGTTGATGCTGAGGAAACTTGGATGCAAGATGCAGCAGATGATTTAACTGATGAAATGATGGTGAAATACAATGTAAACCGTCCAGTAATTTGGAATACTTTGCAAATGTACCGTCATGATCGTTTAGCTTATTTAAAACAAATGTTTGAAAAAGCTGACCGTGAAGGATATTACTTAGGTTATAAAGTTGTTCGTGGGGCTTATATGGAAAAAGAGCGTGAACGTGCACAAGCAGAAGGTTATCCATCGCCAATTCAACCAAACAAAGAAGCTTCAGATCGTGATTATAATGCAGCTTTACGTTTTATTGTAGATAATCATACAAGATTCGGTTTATTTGCTGGTTCTCACAACGAATATTCTTGTGAGTTATTAATTAAATTAATGAATGAAAAAGGTATTTCGGCTAAAAATCCAAATTTCTGGTTTGGACAATTATTCGGAATGAGTGATAATATCTCTTTTAATATTGCACATTTAGGTTACAATATTGCGAAATATTTACCTTACGGTCCAATTAAAGAAGTAATGCCTTATTTAATTCGTCGTGCACAAGAAAATACTTCGGTAGCAGGACAAACAGGACGTGAATTAGGTTTAATTAAAAAAGAATTAGAGCGTCGTAAAAACTCGAAATAATTTATTTATAAAATAAAAGAAGCCACTCAATTGAGTGGCTTTTTTATTGATTTATGTTGTCGCGTTAATCCATTCTTCAGTTGGCTCAACTAATTTTCTTTCTTTGGTATCGAATAAGCCCAATGTCATTTCTATTTCGTTACAAATTGTTCCATCCGCATTGGTAATCCATTGTTTTAATTTTCCAATTTTACCTTGATAGCCTAACGTTTTGGTATGTATCGTTACGTTTTCTCTTAATCGTAATTCTTTTAAAAATTTAATGTTGATTTCTAAAATCACAGGGCCTTTACCTGTTTTACGAATCGTATCTAAACCGTATCCTTTTTTCGAAATTAATTCCCAACGCGCTTCTTCATAAATCTGTAAATAAGTCGCATTATTTACATGTCCAAAAGTATCTAAATGATGTTCTTTAATCGTAATTGGGTAATCGTAAGTTTGAAATTCCATTCTCAGTTTTTTAGATTTTAAACGAAAGTAATTATTTTGTTTCAATTTTAGAAGTGTAAGGAAGGTTTAATAAACCATATTTCGTTGTAATAATGTAGGTTTTGCTTTTATCAATATAATTATTACGTTCAAAATCTAAGAATATTTCATCCTCAATGTCATTTTTATGTTTTTGATAAGGATAGGAAATGATTGAAGTTGTATCAATACGATTGATGTATAAAAAAATATAAAACAAGGTGTAAGACAAAATATAAGTGTAGAAGAAAAACGTAAATACCAAATTCAATGAATAAACAAATCCATAGATACGGAAATATCTTCTAAAGAATTTATCAGGTCGATGACTAAAATTCTTATATATAATTTTTATTATTAAAAAGAAAACTAAGATTCCAGAAACAATAAAAAAATAGTTCAAATACTCATTCTTTAATAAAGTGGAAATAGATTTATCATAGATTTGGTCAATTCCTAAAGGAGAGTTTGAAAACCAATTTAATGCAAAGAAGGCAATTGTGTAAAGAATGATTCTTTTAATAATGAATTTCATTTTATTGCTGTTAATCGGTTTAAAAGTAACAAAAAATCTTCCTAACTTGCCATTTCAATACGAAAAAGAATGAACTCAACTTATTTTGCTGAACTTATTTTACCACTAAATTTAGAAGGTACGTTTACTTATCATTTAACGGATTCTGATTTACAGCAAATTAAAATAGGGCAACGTGTAGCTGTTCCTTTTGGTACGCAAAAATTATACACCGGAATCATTCATTCTATTCATCAAAACAAACCAGAGTTATACAAAACGAAAGGAATTCATGCTTTTTTGGATGATGAACCAATTGTAACGCCTTTTCAAATTCAGTTTTGGGAATGGATTTCGAGTTATTATATGTGTACGTTGGGAGATGTTTTTCGTAATGCATTTCCGTCGGCTTTAAAGTTAGAATCGCAAACTTTTGTACGATTAATAAATTCGGATTATGAAAATCTACACGAATTAAATGATAATGAGTATTTAGTTTTTGAAGCTTTAAAATTGCGCCAAATAATTTCTGTCGAAGAAGCTGCATTAATTATTGATGCCAAATCTGCAATTCCAACTTTAAAATTATTGATTGATAGAGGGATTATTCAATTGGACGAAAAAATTCAAGAGAAATACACGCCAAAAATCGATAATTATGTTCGTATTCATCCAGATATCAAAGGAAATGATCAAGCATTTATTCAAATTTTAGATTCTTTAAATCGTGCACAAAAGCAGCGCGAATCGCTTTTGCAATTAATTACCTTAGAGACTCAAAATCAAGGAAAACCTTTAAAAGTTGCAGATTTTGTAAAAATGGGTTCAACAAGTGCGGTAATTAAATCGTTAGCAGAAAAAGGTGCTGTTGAAATTTATCAATTTCAAACTTCGCGTGTGGATGAAAATGAAACTGAAAAAGAAGAAATTCATCAATTAACTTTGAAACAAAACGAAGTTTTAAATCAAATAAAAGAAGAATTTGCAACTAAAAATACAGTTTTATTACATGGTGTAACTTCCAGTGGTAAAACAGAAATTTATTTGAAGTTGATGGAGCAAGTAATTGCGAAAGGAAATAAAGTGATTTATTTATTACCAGAAATTTCTGTTACCACGCAAATCGTTCATCGTATTAAAAAGCATTTCGGTGAAAAAGTGGGTGTTTACCATTCAAAATTTAATCAAAATGAACGTGTCGAATTATGGCAAAAAATATTAAAAGGTGATTTTGATATTATCATTGGGCCACGAAACGTTTTATTTATGCCTTTCGATCAAGTCGGATTAGTGATTGTGGATGAAGAACACGAATCTTCGTACAAACAAATGGATACCAAACCATTTTTTCAAGCACGAGATATGGCAATGGTTTTAGGATCGATGATCAAAGCAAAAGTTTTGTTAGGTTCTGCAACGCCTTCAATTGAAAGTTATTTTAACGCTCGTCAAGGTAAATATGGTTATGTCGAATTGACAGAGCGTTTTGGGAAAATTCAGTTGCCTGAAATCAATTTAGTTGATTTAAAAAAAGCACAACGCGAAAAAGAAATCACACACGATATTTCACATATTCTTCGAGATGAAATTATCGAACAATTAAAAGAAAAGAAACAAGTAATTCTGTTTCAGAATCGTCGTGGTTATGCGCCGATTATGGAATGTAATTCGTGTGGTAATACGCCTGAATGTCCAAATTGTGATGTCAGTTTAACTTATCATAAATTTTCGAATCAATTAAAATGTCATTATTGCGGTTATGCGCAAGCGAAACCAAATCGATGTGTAAGTTGTGGCTCGATTGAGTTGAATACCAAAGGACTCGGAACGGAACAAATCGAACATCAACTGCAAGAGATTTTTCCAGAGGCACGAATTCGTCGTATGGATGTGGATGCGATGCGTGGGAAATTTGCGTATGAAAAATTGATAGAAGATTTTGAAAATAAAGAAGTTGATATTTTAATCGGAACACAGATGATTACCAAAGGTTTTGATTTTGGAAATGTTAATTTTGTTGGTGTAATCCGCGCAGATTCATTGCTTAATTTTCCTGATTTTCGTGCACATGAAAAAGCGTTTCAATTATTAACGCAAGTTTCAGGTCGTGCGGGTCGTCGTGCAGAACAAGGAAAAGTTTTAATTCAATCCTATCAGCCCGAACATCAAATTTTGCAAAACGTAACAACGTATAATTATCATCAAACGATGAAGGATATTATTTACGAACGTAAAGAGTTTTTTTATCCTCCGTTTACACGATTAATTAATCTTCGTTTTAAACATACAAATAAGGAAAGATTAGATAAAACAGCGGCTCAGTTGGTGCAGTTACTAAAACCAAATTTTGATAATCGATGTTTACTTGGTCCAGAAGCGCCATCGGTTGGTCGAATCAATAATCAATACATTACAGATGTGATGATTAAAATTCTTCCGAATCAATCACCAATTAAAGTGAAAGAATTAATAAAGAAACAAATTGAAAGGTTACATACAATCGCAGCTTATCGTTCGGTTAAAATAGACATAGATGTCGATCCGATGTAAAATATAAATCCTGAATTACAATTCAGGATTTTTTGTTTATATATTCTTGTAACATTTTTATTGTAATTGCGACTGATGAATTATCTTTATAACAAAGACGAACAAAAGAAATGATTTCGATTAAAGGTTTAAATAAATCATATAAAATGGGAAAGAATTCTCTACATGTACTAAAAGGTATCGATTTAGATGTAGAGGAAGGAGAATTTGTGGCAATTATGGGATCTTCGGGTTCCGGTAAATCAACGTTGTTGAATATTATCGGAATGTTGGATGAACATGATTCAGGAACTTATGAATTGGATAATTTTAGAATTGAAAAATTAAACGAAACAAAAGCAGCGAATTACAGAAATAAATTTTTAGGATTTATATTTCAATCCTATAATCTAATCAACTTTAAAAATGTATTAGAAAATGTTGCATTGCCCTTGTATTATCAAAAAGTAAATCGATCAGATCGTAACAAAATTGCCTTAGGTTATTTGGAGAGAGTTGGACTTGGTCCATGGGCGAATCATATGCCAAACGAACTTTCTGGTGGGCAAAAACAACGTGTAGCAATTGCACGTGCGTTGGCCGCAAAACCAAAATTACTTTTAGCTGATGAACCAACAGGAGCTTTAGATACTACAACTTCTCACGAAGTGATGCGTTTAATTCAGGAAATTAACGATGAAGGGAAAACAATATTAATGGTTACCCACGAAGATGATATTGCAAATATGTGTAAACGAATTGTGCGATTAAAAGATGGTGTAATTATTAGTGATACAAAAGTTAACCAAGTACGCGTATAGTATGTTTGATAGAGATCGTTGGAGCGAGATTTGGTCTTCAATTTCGAGTAATAAATTAAGAACTTCTTTATCGGGATTAACAATTGCGTTGGCGTTATTCGTTTTCATTACCCTTTTTGGTTTAGGAAATGGATTGCAAAACGGCTTTCAACAACAGTTTTTTAATGCAAATTCATTAAATATTACGATTTCGGGTGGGACAACTTCAGAATCTTACAATGGATTTAAAAAAGGAAGAGAAATTAAGTTAAAAGACAAAGATGTTAACTTTTTAAAAAATTCTTTTCCAGATGAGATAAAATATGTTGTAGCAACAATTGCAAAATCAGACACGATTAGGAATGCCAATAATTCAGGTAGTTATTCTGTAACCGGAGTTTATCCTGAATATGAGCAGATGATCAATGAAAAAACTTCTTATGGTCGTTTTATTAACGATAAGGATATGAAAAATCAATCCAAATCTATTGTTATTGGTCGTTTAGTTGCTCAAGATTTTTTTCCAGGTCAAATTGCAATTGGTCAAAATTTACAAATAGGAAAAGGAGTATATAATATTGTCGGAATTTTTGAAAGTGCTGATGGTGGCGATAATGCAGAACGCTCTATTTATACGCCATACACAACATTTAAAACAATTTACGCAACAGATGAAGTTTCGTCTATTATTATCACTCCTGCAGATCATTTAAGTTTACAGGATATTAAAAAATTGGCTATTACAATTGATTATAATTTTAAAGTTAGATATAATATAAATCCGAATGATTTTACTGGTGTTCGTGTCAGAAACGCAGCTGAACAGATGGAAGAAACAGATCAATTCTTTTTTATTTTAACTTTAATGGTTTTCATCATTGGAGGTGGAAGTTTGATTGCAGGAATTGTAAGTATCGGAAATATTATGGTTTTTAGCGTGAAAGAAAGAACAAAAGAAATAGGTATCCGAAAAGCACTTGGTGCAACACCTTTTAGTGTACTATCTTTAATTATGCAAGAAGCTATTTTGATAACTTTGGTTTTCGGAGCAATTGGAATTGCATTGGCTACATTATTGGTAGAAAATATTGGAAATAGTCTGGAAGATTATTTTATTTTTAATCCTGGTGTAGATTCTAAATCTTTAGTATTAGCAACTGTTATTTTGTTTGTGGCAGGTACAGTTTCTGGAATGATTCCGGCTTTACGAGCAGCAAAAATTAAACCTATAGAAGCATTAAGAGACGAATAATGAATTGGAAATTATTATTTGATATAGATGCATGGACAGAGGTTTATGCTGCAATTAGAAAGAATAAATTACGTACCATTCTTACAATGATTGGTGTCGCATGGGGTATGTTTTTATTTGTACTTCTGCTTGGTTTAACTCGTGGGATGCAAAATGGATTTGATAGAAATCTTGCAGATGCTGCAACAAATTCACTTTTCGTTTGGGGCGGAACCACATCAATGCCGTTCAAAGGATTTCAGAAAGGTAGAATGATCGAATTAAAAATGAGTGATGTGAAACAAATTGAAGCACAATTTCCTCAAATTTCGTTAATTGCACCACGTAATATGATGCCTAATTCGGTTGTTGCTTTCGGAACAAAATATAATTTTTATAATATTAACGGAGATTATCCAGATCAAAACCGAATGTTTGGTAAGGATATTATAAAAGGTAGATTTATTGATGAAGATGATATAAAAAATGAGACCAAAGTTTGTGTTTTAGGAGTTGAAGTAATGGAGAATTTCTTTAGTAAAAAGGAAAATCCATTGGGTAAAAAAATTCGTATTTCAGATAGTTATTACACGATTGTCGGAATTTACGATTCACCTTCATCACCTGTTGAATCTAAAGATCAAATTTATATTCCGTTCACAACGTTTCAAAAAGTGTATAATCAAGGAGATAAAATACAATATTTATCCTTGAGTATCCCGAATGAATATGATATCGTTCAATTTGAAAAGCAATTAAAAACATATTTAAAACAAGTTAAAAATATTGCACCAGAAGACGATCAAGGATTAGGTGGATTTAACTTGGGTGAGATGTTAGGTAAAATCATGAAATTCGTAAAAGGAATGCAATTTCTTGCAATAGTAGTAGGTGCAATGACGTTGTTTTCTGGTGTTATTGCCATTTCAAGTATTTTATTAATTACGGTTTCAGAGCGAACAAAAGAATTTGGTATTAGAAGGGCGTTAGGAGCTATTCCGTCACAAATTCGTGGTCAAATTTTATTAGAATCAGTAGTTTTAACTTTAATTGCAGGCTTAGGTGGTATTGTTGGAGCAGGATTAATTTTAATGTTTTTAAATGAAGTCATTATTCCAGGAAACGAAAGTATTCCAATTTACAATGCTTCCATAGATTTATTTACCTTATTTGCAGCTTTAGCAATTATGGTAGTTATGGCAACTTTTGCAGGGTTAATTCCTGCCCAACGTGCAATTGCAATCAAACCAATTGATGCGTTAAGAGATGAATAATTTAGTAAATAAGTAGATATAATATAGAATGAAGAAAGTTCTAAAAATTGTAGGTATAGTTTTGTTTATAGCACTTGTGATTGGTGTGATTGGATATTTTGGAAAGAAAAATAGTCAGGACAATCAAGTGTACGAAATAACAAAACCAACAGTAGGAAACATAGAGGTGAAAGCTGTTGCAACAGGAGAAGTAAAACCATTAGAAACAATTGAAATTAAACCTAATATTTCGGGGGTTATAAAATCGATAAATGTTACTGAAGGTGAATTTGTAGAAAAAGGACAGTTAATTGCAGAGATTCGAGTTGTTCCAAATGTAGCAAATTTAAATTCAGCTTTACAAACAATTCGTTCTGCAGAAATAGAGGTTAGTTTACAACAAAAAGAATACAATCGTGCAAAAACGTTATACAACCAAGGTGTAATACCGAAAGCCGAGTTTGATAATGCTACTGCAATGTATCAAAATGCTCAGCAATCTTTACGCACAGCAGAAGCAAATTATCAAGTTGCGCAAACAGGTGTTGCTCCAGGTTTAGAAAAATACGCTACGACTCGTATTGTTGCAACAACATCGGGTGTTATTTTAGATATTCCCGTAGAAATAGGAAATATGGTGCAGGAAATTAATAATTTCTCGACAGGTACTACGATTGCTACAATGGCGGATATTAAAAATATGATTTTCTCTGGGAAAGTTGATGAAGCTGAAGTTGGGAAATTAAAAGAAGGAATGAAAATCAATGTCTCAATTGGAGCAATTCCTAATAAGACATTTACGGCAATTTTAGATTTTATTTCGCCACAAGGAGTTGCAAGTAATGGTGTTGTTCAATTTGAAATTAAAGCGCCAATCCAATTAGATTCAAAATATTTTATTCGTGCAGGATATTCTGCGAATGCTGAAGTTATAACGGCTGGAGCAAATAATGTATTGATGATTAAATCAGCTCATTTGCGCTACGACGAAAATCAAAAACCTTATGTAGATGTGTTGAAATCTGGTAGTGGAGCCAATGCAGTTTATGAGAAAAAATATGTAACACTTGGAGTAACAGATGGTGTTAATGTAGAAATTAAAAATGGTTTAACTCAAAATGATCAAATTAAGATTTGGAATACAGATCTTGAAAAACCAGATGGACCAGGACCTCATTAATTTTAATAGAAAAACTTAAATAAAGGGTTGTAATTTCATAAATACAACCCTTTATTTATTTTATAATTATACAAAATATAATTCGTTTTCAATTTGTTAAAATTCCGATTTAAGGCTTTAAATTATCTTGTATTGATTCTAAATAGTATAAATATACATTTTAATTAAATTTTATACATTTTTTTAATGTTGTTGTGTAAATCTTATATCTAATAGAATTTCAGTCTTTAATGAAAATATTTCAACAATTATTAATATTTCGATTTAATTATTAATAATTGTTAAAATAAATTCATATTCATAATTTATTTGGTTCAAAATTATTAATACACCAATATTATACTACATATTTTAAGTGTTAATGTAAATATTAAAATTTACGTTTAAGAAATAATTAAATAAAATTTTAGAAGTTTATTAATTCTTGTCATTTTTACCGCCTTAAAATTTTTATCGAAAATGAAGAGAAGATTAACATCTTTGAGTTTTTTAGCTTTCCTAGGTTTAGGTGCTTTAGCTTATGCTCAAACAACAGGTGTGGTAAATGATGCTGACGGTTTTCCAGAATCAGATGTTGAGGTTATCGTAAAAGGTACTGATAAAGTAGTTTACACTGATATTGATGGTACTTTTGATATAGATGCTCAAATTGGTGATGTATTAGTAATCAATGGAAAAGAAGTAGTTGTTACTTCTAATAATTTAGGTTCTATCAGCTACGCTGAAAAGAAAACTGAAACTGTAGAATTAGCAGCTGTTAATATTTTAGGTTCTATTAAATTAGATCCAACTCAGAAAATTGGTTCTTTCGAAACAATTAAACGTGATGATTTAGAGCAAACGCCAGTTGCTTCAGTTGATGAGGTATTAAATGGTCGTGTAGCTGGTTTAAATTTTTCTACAGGTGGTGGACAACCAGGTTCTGCTAACGTAATTGCAATTCGTGGAGCAGGTTCTTTCGTAGGGACAACTAATCCATTATATGTTATTGATGGTGTTGTTGTAGGTAAAGGTGATGATAACTCAGGAGTAATGACTTCTTTCAATCCATTATCATCTATTGATCCTAATCAAATCGAATCTATTACCGTTTTAAAAGATGCTTCTTCTACGGCGTTATATGGTGCTCGTGGTGCAAATGGAGTTATCGTTGTTAAAACTAAACGTGGTAAATTCAACCAAAAAACAAAGTTTAACGCTTCTACAGAAATGTCTGTACAAGACATCGCTTTTGATAAAGCAGATTTCTTAAACTCTAAAGAATTAGTTCAATGGGGTGGTTTAGCGTTTTACAATACAGGAGATTTTGCATCTCGTTTAGAAGCTGAAAATTATTATGCAAACGATGTAATTGGTTGGGATGGTGTAACAGACGAAGATTGGACAAAAGCCATTCAACGTGATATGTCAACTGTTCGTACATATAGTTTTTCTGCAACAGGAGGTTCTGATAATACATCTTTCCGTACAGGATTTTCTTACTACGACAATGATCCGTTAATCATCAATTCTAAATTTGATCGTTTATCTGCATCTTTAGCTGTTGATCATAAAGCATCTGATCGTTTCAAATTAGGAACAAATTTAAATTATTCTCGTGTAGAAAACCAAACGTATGCTGATGCTGGAGCTTACTCTAATCCATGGCAAACACGTTGGGCAATTATCCCAACATTACCGGTTTATAACGCAGATGGTTCTTACAACACAAGTTTATTAGGGAACAGAGATTATAACCCAGTAGGTTTACAAAGAGAGAATAAAGTAGGAGGTACAGTAAATACTTTCTTAGCTTCTATTTATGGTGATTATCAAATTACGAATGATTTATCTTTCAATTCTCAATTTGGTACACAATATCAAAATTTAGATGAGACATTATTTTGGAATTCTAAATTTGGAGACGGAGCAAGATATAATGGTTATATGTATGAATCTCAAAGTCAATATACAGATTGGAACTGGGTAAATACTTTAACATATGCTAAAAAATTAGGAGATCGTCATGAGTTCGTTGCTAATGCTGGTTGGGAATACCAAGAGCACATTGGTAAAGTACGTTCTCAAGACAAACAAAACTTCATTTTAGATGGTGCTTATATGGATAATGCTTCTCAAGTATTGTCTGTTACAGGTAATAAGATTAAATGGACTCAGATTTCTTACTTCGGTCGTTTAAACTACATCTTTGATGGTAAGTATACATTAAATGGACAAGTTCGTCGTGATTCTAACTCAACGTTAGGTATTAACGATAAATCAGGAATTTTCTGGTCTGTTGGTGGATCTTGGGCAATGAATAAAGATTTAAATATCGGATTTGTAGATAACTTAACGTTACGTGCAAACTACGGTGAAATCGGAAATGTTCCTTACGCAGATTCATGGTCAAACACTTACAATAGTTTCTCTTTATTAGCAAATACAAGAAACTACGGTAACGAAGGTGTTTTAATTTTAGATCGTGCAGGTAATCCAGATTTAGTATGGGAAACTTCTAAACAATTAAATATTGGTTTAGATTACTCTGTATTAAATGGTTTAGTTTCTGGTACAATCGACGTTTATAACAAGAAAACGGAAGATGCAATTTTCCCAGTAGAAGTTCCTGGTGAAACGCCATCATCTCCAAATTCAATCATGAAAAATGTTGGTGAAATTGTAAATAAAGGTATTGAATCTACAATTACAGTTCGTCCATTCCGTGGAGCATTTAACTGGAATATTTCTGCAAACTTTGCTTACAATAAATCAGAAGTTGGTGATTTAATTGACAATGATGCAATCTACTTAGAAGGTGGAAACAAAGCAGTACAATCAGGACGTTTATTCGGTGAATACTACATGGTAGGTTGGGCTGGTGTTGATGCTTCTAATGGTAATCCATTATTCTATACGGATGCATCTGAAACGGAAACAACTTCTAATTACAACGAAGCGTCTAAATATTTCCAAGGAAAATCTCCTTTCCCTAAATACATGGCTGGTTTAAGAAACGATTTTAGCTACAAAAATGTAACATTATCGGTATTTTTATCAGGACAATTCGAATATTCAGTAATCGATAGATACTCAAACTATATCTATAACGATGGTGCATATTACGATATCAATGTTTACAAAGAAAGCTTAACAGATAGCTGGACGCCACAAAATACAACTGCTTCAAATCCAATGCAGGTGTATGGAAACGGTACAGGTTCTAACAAAATGTCTACACGTTTCTTACGTGATGGAGATCACATTCGTTTAAAAGAAGTGAAATTAGCGTATAGTTTAGGTGATGTATTATCTAAATCTGGAATCAGTAATTTAACTGTTTACTTACGTGGTACTAACTTAGCTACTTGGGTATTTGATGATAAATTAACGTTCGATCCAGAGACTAACTCTAATGGTTACACATTCGGATGGCAAGGTAAAGGTACTTACGATTACACTTCTCCAATTATGCGTAGTGTTTCTGTAGGTGTTTCTGTTGATTTCTAAAAAGTTGATTAAAATGAAAAAAGTTACAATATTAGCTATTGCTGCGTTTATGACTACTTTCTCTTCTTGTTCAGAAGATTTATTAGATCAAATGCCAGTTAATACAATTACATATGATGGTAATGCTACTATCAAATCTGAAAAAGATATGCAAGCTGCTATCAACGGGATGTACAGCGAATTCGCTTCTGCCGATGCTTTAGCAACTGATGGTATTATTTTAGGAGAATTAATCTCTGATAATTCATTCATTTCAAGAAGAAATGATGGTCGTTTCAAGATTACAAATACAATGACATGGACGCCTTCAGACACTAACAACGATTTTGTTATTTACAACAAAATGTATGATGTGGTATCTATGGCAAATATGATTATCAATTCTGAATTAGAAGAATCTGATGTTGTAAAAGGATACAAAGCACAAGCTTATGCAGCTCGTGGTATTGCATTTTATTACTTAGCTTCTTTCTATGCTGCAAATCCAACTTCTGGTGTTAACCAAGAATATGGAATTGCAATTCATACAGGTGAGTACAATCCTAATGCATATTATGGTCGTTCAACAGTAGCTGAAACTTATGCTCAAATCATTTCAGATTTAGAGAAAGGTATTTCAGAATTTAACGAAGCTACTGTTAATAAAGGTTATTTATCTGCAACAGCATCTCGTTTAATGTTAGCAAAAGCTTATTTAACTCGTGGTCAAGCCGGAGATTATGAAAAGGCAATTCAATACGCTGATGAGGTTTTAGCTACAAATACAACTATTGTAGCTTCTCAATTAGATTCTTATTTCAAAGGAACTACTTCTGCTGAATTAAATAATCAACCAGAAACTGTTTTCGAAATTAACATGTCTGTAATTGCAAATCCAGGTGTTAACCGTTCAATTTCTGCTTTCTACGATCCTTATGGAGCTAAAAATTATTTAATGTTCCGTGCAGATTACGTTAATTCTATTGCAGAAGGTGATATTCGTAAAGGATTATTTACACAAGAAAATGCTTCTGAAACTGATGATCCAAAAGGTTATTATGTTCAAAAATTTACACAAACTGTAGATGGAACAAATTTCACAGGTAATGTTCGTGTGTTACGTTTAACAGAAGCTAAATTCATTAAGTGGGAAGCGATGGCTAAATTAGGTCAAGGTGCAGCTGCTTTAACAGAATTAAATACTTTTGCTGCTGAACGTGGTGGAGTGCAATACGAAGGTGATGCGTTAACTGCTATTTTAGCTGAGAAACGTATCGAATTCTTAGGTGAAGGTCAGCGTTTCCACGATTTAAAACGTAATAATTTAGGATTTGTTAAAACTTCTAACGTAGAAGGTAACATCTCAAGCGTTCCTGCTGATAGCAAATTATTTGTTTTACCTATCCCAAGTTCTACTTTAAACTTAAACGGTTTAATGACTCAATACCCAGGATGGGGTAATTAATACTTATAGTATTACATTTTTATAACATATAAGAGGTGGGCATTTGTTCACCTCTTTTTTATTGATTTTATTTTAAAAACCTTCCTTGCTTCGCAACACATTTTCGCGAGTCCGTTCACCAAAGTATTTTGTAACGTCTGCTTTTTAAAGAAGCATCCATTACAAAATAATCAATTCGGGCTATCATTACCATTGTTACTTTATATATCTATTCCATTTCGTCATTCTGAACTCGTTTCAGAATCTCATCGTAATAAATAATACGATAGTAAAAACTTATTTATAAATTTTCTGCACAATGAAAAATATTGCCTGAAAATCGTAGACGTTAAGAAACTAAATTGATGTAGAGATAAGAATGATTTAGTGAGCGAATGCGAATCATTTAAATCATTCCTCGAAATCAATTTAGTTTTAGTTGAAGATTTTAGCAATGTCTTTTTTGGTTCGTTTTTTTGACGAAAAAAATGAACATGTATTTCTTTAACCATTATAATATTTATAGATATATCGAATTTATGAATCTTCAAAAATCGTATTACTACTTTATATATTTATTTCCAGTGCGTCATTCTGAACTTGTTTCAGAATCTCATCGCAATAATTAATACGATAGTAAAATCTTATTTATAAATCTTCTACACAATGTAAATATTGCCTGAAAATCGTAGACGTTAAGAAACTAAATTGATGTAGAGATAAGAATGAATTACTGAGCGAATGCGAATCATTTAAATCATTCCTCGGAATCAATTTAGTTTTAGTCGAAGATTTTAGCAATGTCTTTTTTGGTTCGTTTTTTTGACGAAAAAAATGAACATATAATTCTTTAATCATTATAATATTTTAAGCTATAACCAAGCAAAAATCTATTAAAAACATATGACTAAAAATTATTTTCGATTTTATTTATCAATAGAACAGTCAGTTAAGACTTTTATGTAAAATAATTATAAACTCGATTTGGTAGTTCGGAAAAAAGCGTCTTATATTTGCACTCTCAATACGAAAGACGAGTAGTATTGAAATTGAAATAGCGAAGAAGTAAACAAAAATAAAAACTTCAAAATTTATTCAAAAAAGATTTTGCAGTTTAAAAATAAGTCTTACCTTTGCAACCGCAAACAACGAAAGAAGTTTGCATGAAACGAGAAGTTCATTTGAAATTACAATATAGACAGAAGAAATAAAAGCCGAATATAAATTAACGGTCAATCCTTGAATAATAGAGCTAAAGGAAATTCGAAGTTGTAAAACATAGAAGCTAACGCTTCAAACAATATTTATTTACAATGGAGAGTTTGATCCTGGCTCAGGATGAACGCTAGCGGGAGGCTTAACACATGCAAGCCGAGGGGTATTTGTAGCTTGCTACAGAGAGACCGGCGCACGGGTGCGTAACGCGTATGCAACTTGCCCTACTGAAAGGGATAGCCTTTTGAAAAGAAGATTAATACCTTATAACAGTGATTCTGGCATCAGATACACTTGAAAGATTTATCGCAGTAGGATAGGCATGCGTAAGATTAGATAGTTGGTGAGGTAACGGCTCACCAAGTCAACGATCTTTAGGGGGCCTGAGAGGGTGAACCCCCACACTGGTACTGAGACACGGACCAGACTCCTACGGGAGGCAGCAGTGAGGAATATTGGACAATGGGTGAAAGCCTGATCCAGCCATCCCGCGTGAAGGATGACGGCCTTATGGGTTGTAAACTTCTTTTATATGGGGATAAACCTACTTACGTGTGAGTAGCTGAAGGTACCATATGAATAAGCACCGGCTAACTCCGTGCCAGCAGCCGCGGTAATACGGAGGGTGCAAGCGTTATCCGGATTTATTGGGTTTAAAGGGTCCGTAGGCGGACCAATAAGTCAGTGGTGAAAGCCCATCGCTTAACGATGGAACTGCCATTGATACTGTTGGTCTTGAGTGAGGTTGCAGTGGCTGGAATGTGTAGTGTAGCGGTGAAATGCTTAGATATTACGCAGAACACCAATTGCGAAGGCAGGTCACTAAGCCTCAACTGACGCTGATGGACGAAAGCGTGGGGAGCGAACAGGATTAGATACCCTGGTAGTCCACGCCGTAAACGATGGATACTTGCTGTTGGATTTTCGGATTCAGTGGCTAAGCGAAAGTTATAAGTATCCCACCTGGGGAGTACGTTCGCAAGAATGAAACTCAAAGGAATTGACGGGGGCCCGCACAAGCGGTGGAGCATGTGGTTTAATTCGATGATACGCGAGGAACCTTACCAAGGCTTAAATGCATAATGACGTATTTGGAAACAGATATTTCTTCGGACAGAATGCAAGGTGCTGCATGGCTGTCGTCAGCTCGTGCCGTGAGGTGTT